>NZ_KV823522.1:95403-101107 GCF_001815965.1 Corynebacterium sp. HMSC22B11
GAGGCAGCGAATGCCCGCCGCACCCGTGAGCTGCACAAGATGGCGGTCGACGCCTCCCCAGGCAGCGACCGCGGCGAGCAGTTCCGCGCCGGGGCAAATGATGCCGCCTCGAAGGTCGAATCCCAGGGGCTGACGGTGCTGACCTACCCCGAGGCCGTCGAGCGCTTCGGAGAGGAGCTCGTGGACGAGGAATGGGTCCGCGTGAACAACGAGGCCTTCGCCTGGCACCCGGAGCAAGGCGGCTGGGATATCGATCAGCTGCGCAGCGCCCGTGACACAGCGTGGTTCGACCCCAACGGCGTGCTGATGGTCTGGTCCTGCGGAGAAGACGAGGACGCCGCCGGGCCGCGGTGTGCCGGCTTCCACTGGACGAAAATCCCCACCGAGGAGCAGGAGGAGCCTGAGGGCGAGCGCGCTGGGGAGGTCTATGTGGTCTGCCTCGCCGACGAAGCCCGGGGCAAGGGGCTGGGACCCGCGATCACGATGCTCGGCATCGGCGAGCTGATGAAGCGAGGCGTGGGAACCGTCGAACTCTACGTCGAGGGCGATAACGGCCCGGCGGTAGCGACCTACGAGGGCCTGGGCTTCGGGATCGTCCACACCGATGTGGTTTATCGTGGAGAATTAAATTAATTCCCAGCCCCGCAGTTATGTTGCGGATTCTCAGTGAAAGGCTGCCTCGAAGATGTTGAAGAACAAGCCATTGATCGCCGCACCGGGTTCGCGACGCACCACGGCCGCGTTGGCCACCCTGCTGGCCGGTGGGCTCGCCTTGACCGCCTGCTCCGGTAGTGACGCCCCGCAGACGGAGTCCGGTGACTCCACCACCGCCGCGGTAGAAAATCCGTACCCGATGGCGGACGTCTCGGGCACGGTGCGTGGCGCGGGGGCGACGTCCCAAAAAATGTTCATCGAGGACACGGTGGGACCAGCGCTGCACCCTGACGGGATTGAGCTGGAATACCAGGCCACGGGCTCGGCCAAGGGGAAGGCGGCCTTTGTTGGCAAGCAGGCGGATTTTGCGAGCACCGACGTGCCACTGAGCGAGCGCGCGACGAAGGATGCGCAGCAGCGCTGTGAAGGCAACACCGCCTGGCACATCCCGATGGTGCTGAGCCCCGTGGCAGTGGCCTACCGGCTGGATGGCGTGGACCAGGAGATCAACCTGCCCGCGCGAGTCGTGGCGAGCATCTTCGCAGGCAACGTCACGCACTGGGATGACCCCCGGATCGCGAAGGCTAACGAGGGAGTGAAGCTGCCGAAGACCCCGATCAAGGTGGTGTACCGCGGCGACCAGTCCGGCACCTCCGAGATCTTCCAGCGCTTCCTCGCAGCGGCAACCGATGGGGCCTGGAAGCCGCAGGGGCCGTCCTTCCCAACCGGCGTGGGCCTGGGCGCGAACGGCTCGGCTGGGGTGGCCGACCAGGCTGCCTCGGAAAACGGTTCTATCACCTACACGGCCACGCCGTTCACCAAGCCGACCCCGCAGCTGAAGGCCGCGAAGGTCGACTTCGGCTTTGGCCCGGTGGAACCGTCCTCGAAGAGCGTCACCGAGGCACTCAAGGGAGTGAAGTACCAGGGCAAGGGCAAGAACATGATCGTGGACGCCGACTCCCTGTTCGCCGATGCTGCGGAGGGCACCTACCCGCTGGCGCTGACCACCTACGAGGTCGTCTGCTCCAAGGGCTATGGGGAGGAGACCCGCGACAAGGTGAAAAACGTGCTGTACACGATGCTGGCCAACCAGCAGGGCGACTACGCGGATGAGGGCTACGTCCCGCTGACCGGTGAGATGAAGACCAAGGTGGAAGAGGCAGTCGGCGCGATCGGGGCCTAGGGATTCGGCTCGCGGGTTCCGTGGGTGAGTTGGGCCGTTCTAAGGCATAATTGAGGTTATGACGCAGCCCACCCAGGACAAGCCACAAAACCCCATTCACCTCGTGATCATGGGGGTCAGTGGTTCCGGTAAAACCACTCTGGCCCGGATCATCGGGGAGCGCACGGGTCGGCCCGTGCTGGAGGCCGATGATCTCCACCCGGCGGAAAACCTCGCCATTCTGGACCGCGGTGAGGTCCCCAGCAAGGCGAAGTACGTCAACTGGCTGGAGAGCGTGCGCGACTGGATGAGCGAGCACGGCCGCGCCGGGGAGTCCACCGTGGTTGCTTGCCCGGCCCTGACCAGGGCCCACCGCGAGGTGCTGAACGAGGCCGAGGGCATCACGTTCTTCGTGCACCTCTACGGCACCTTCGATGTGCTCTCGGAGCGCATGAGCCACCGCATCGGCCGCGATATGCCGCAGGAGCTCCTGGTGGCGCAGCTGGAGCTGTTGGAGCGCCTCCACTCCGACGAGCTGGGGATCCAGCTGGACGTGACCCGTAAGCCGGAAGACCTCGTGGACGATGCCCTGGCGTCCGCGAAGTTCGCGGAGACCGCCTACGGCAGCGAGTCTTAAGGAAGCAAGAACGAAGCGGGGCCCTCGTATCGACGAGGGCCCCGCTTTATGCTGCTGATTCAACGGCTGGTGGGCTAGCCGCCGCTGTTTTCGATATCGGCACCCACCGGCACGGTCTCGTCTTCGGGATCGTCGAGCCAGCCATCGGGCAGCTGCACCTTCGCGGGGGAACCCTGGCGGCCGCGCGCGCCGTCGGCGTCGTTGGCGAGAGCCTCCGAGTCCCAGATGGGGTCGAGTACCTCGCGCAGCTCGGCCAGGGAGCTGACCTTCGAGAGGCTGCGACGCAGCTCGCCGCCAGCCGGGAAGCCGCGCATGTACCAGGTCATATGCTTGCGCAGGTCGCGGCAGGCGCGATCCGCGCCGTCGTGCTCCGCGAGGAGCTCAGCGTGCCGCATGATGATGCGCGCCACCTCGCCCAGGGGTGGCTCAGCGGGCACCGGCAGGCCGCGCAGCTCGGCGGAGAGCTCGGCAAAGAGCCACGGCCGACCCAGGCAGCCACGGCCCACGACCACGCCGTCGCAGCCGGTCTGATCCATCATGGCGCGGGCGTCGGTGGCCTTGAAGATATCGCCGTTGCCCAGCACCGGGACCCGGCCGTCCATGTGGTCCACGAGACGGGCGATTTCGCTCCAGTCGGCGTCGCCGGCATAACGCTGTGCGGCGGTGCGTCCGTGGAGGGCGACGGCGACGGCGCCCTCGTCGGCGGCGATGCGTCCGGCGTCGAGGTGGGTGCGGTGCTCGTCGTCGATGCCGATGCGCATCTTCACGGTGACGGGGATGTCCGTTCCCTCCGTGGCCTTGACTGCGGCGGCGACGATGTTGCCGAAGAGTCGCCGCTTGTAGGGCAGGGCCGCGCCACCGCCGCGCCGGGTGACCTTGGGCATGGGGCAGCCGAAGTTCATGTCAATGTGGTCAGCCATGTTCTCGTCGACGATCATCTTGGCTGCTTCGTAGGTGTACTTCGGGTCGGTGGTGTACAGCTGCAGGCTGCGGGGGTCCTCGTCCGGCGCGAAGGTGGTCATGTGGAGCGTCTTGGGGTTGCGTTCCACGAGCGCGCGGGCGGTCACCATCTCGCAGACGTAGAGGCCCGCGACGGAGCCCATTCGCTCCCGTTCCTGTTCGCGGCAGAGGGTGCGGAAGGCCACGTTCGTCACGCCCGCCATGGGGGCGAGGACGACCGGGCTGTCGAGGTTCAGCGGTCCGATGCTGAGACCCTGCTGCTTGGTTTCGATGCTGCTAGTCACGGTGACCATGTTCCCAGGTGGGGCGGGCTGCAGCAAAGTGCAGTTTGGATGGTGATGCACTGGCAGGGGCAGCGCGCTGGTGTTGGGGAACCGAAAAAGGGGGTAGTTAGCTATGCAAAAGTGTATAGATCACACTTCAGAATCGATTTATGTAGCATGGCGCCTATAGGCCAAGAGTTTTTGCCCACTCAGCAAAACAAACCGTTGTCGGTCGCTGTGGGCTGAACGCCACAGGAGGAATAAATGACAGATCGCATTGCCCATGAGCAGCTCAAGTCCAAGGTGATGGGCGCCGAGGAGGCGGCACAGTTCGTCAATAATGGCGACAAGGTCGGCATGTCCGGCTTCACTGGTGCCGGCTACCCGAAGGCCCTCCCAACCGCCATTGCCAACAAGGCGAAGGACGCCCACTCCCGCGGCGAGGACTTCAAGATCGACGTCTTCACCGGTGCGTCCACGGCCCCGGACTGTGATGGTGTGCTCGCCGAGGCAGAGGCCGTCAACTACCGCGCGCCTTATGCTTCCGACCCGATCATGCGCAAGGCCATCAACGCCGGCGAGATGAAGTACCAGGACATCCACCTCTCCCACATGGGTTTGCAGGTGGAGCAGGGCTTCTTCGGCAAGTTTGATGTCGCGATCATCGAGGCCGTGCGCATCACCGAGGAGGGTAACATCGTGCCGTCCTCCGCGGTGGGTAACAACGTTGAGTACATCAACGCCGCGGACCGCGTCATCATCGAGATCAATGAGTGGCAGTCCGAGGACCTCGAGGGCATGCACGACATCTGGACGATGCCGAAGCTGCCGAACCGCACCCCGATCCCGATCAACAAGCCGGGTGACCGCATCGGCACCACCTACATCCCGATCGAGTCCTCCAAGGTGGTCGCGGTCGTCAAGACCAACGCACCGGACCGCAACGCTCCGTTCAAGCCGGTGGACGACACCTCCAAGCAGATCGCTGGCCACTTCCTCGACCTGCTCGAGGGTGAGGTGAAGGCCGGCCGCCTGACCTACGACGGCTACATCATGCAGTCCGGCGTGGGTAACGTCCCGAACGCCGTGATGGCGGGCCTGCTGGACTCCAAGTTCGAGAACATCCAGGCCTACACCGAGGTCATTCAGGACGGCATGCTCGACCTGATCGACGC
Organism: Corynebacterium sp. HMSC22B11; assembly: GCF_001815965.1. Classification (NCBI taxonomy): domain Bacteria; kingdom Bacillati; phylum Actinomycetota; class Actinomycetes; order Mycobacteriales; family Corynebacteriaceae; genus Corynebacterium; species Corynebacterium sp. HMSC22B11. The sequence goes on from NZ_KV823522.1 coordinate 100,255, forward strand.
GGGCAAGATGACCGTTGCTTCCGCAACCTCCTTCGCGCTCTCCCCGGAGTACGCGGAGAAGATGAACGCGGAGGCCAAGAAGTACCGCGAGTCCATCATCCTGCGTCCGCAGCAGATCTCTAACCACCCAGAGGTTGTGCGCCGCACGGGCCTGATTTCCTCCAACGGCATGATCGAGGCGGATATCTACGGCAACGTGAACTCCACGAACGTCTCCGGCTCCCGCATCATGAACGGCATCGGCGGTTCCGGTGACTTCACCCGTAACGCCTTCCTGTCGACCTTCATCTCCGGCACGATCGCCAAGGATGGCGCGATCTCCACGATCGTTCCTTTCGCGTCCCACATCGACCACACCGAGCACGACGCCATGGTCATCATCACCGAGCGTGGCTACGCCGACCTGCGTGGCCTGGCGCCGCGCGACCGTGTGAAGAAGATGATCGAGATCGCTCACCCGGATTACCAGCCGCTGCTGGAGGAGTACTACGAGCGCGCGAAGTCCAAGGGCACTGGCCTGCAGACCCCGCACGACCTGTCCACCGCGTTTGATTTCCACATCAACCTGGCGGAGAAGGGCAGCATGAAGGGCTAGTCTTTAGCCTCCTCACGCACCTAACCCGCCCCGGTTTCCACCGGGGCGGGTTATTTGTTTTTGGTGCCTCGCCATGGGGTAAGCTGTGTTCCGCAAGCGTGGCTTGTGTGCGTGCGATTGTGCGCGTGGGCCTTTAGCTCAGTTGGTAGAGCTCCGGACTTTTAATCCGTAGGTCGTGGGTTCGAGCCCCACAGGGCCCACTTTTTGTAATCCCCCGGTTGGCGCTGAACTGCTCCCCATTAGTTGGACTGAGAAATC
>NZ_KV823523.1:0-1485 GCF_001815965.1 Corynebacterium sp. HMSC22B11
GTGTCTGAAGTCACGACATAGTTGACACGGTGTGCCTGGCAGAACATTCCTGATGGTTGTCACATCAGTCGCGACATCGTTGACGCCCACCGATAGCACCGTTGCGGGATGATGGTTGTCACATCAGTCGCGACATCGTTGACACTGACTATGCAAGTGTGGCGCGAAACCACACCGTCTGGTTGGGGCATCGTTGACCAATGAACAGCCCCAACCGCAACCTCGCGATTGTTAAAGCCGTCCGCGATCAAGGCGAACCAGTGACCAAAGTTGCCAAAAGATTCGGCATCTCCCGGCAACGCGTCTACACAATCCTCGCAAATTTCGATGCCGGCGGGCCTGACGCCATCGCGCCGAAATCCCGTGCACCGCACACCCATCCACAAGCAATTCCAGACCCCTTGCGCAAGCACATCATTGCCATGCGCAAAGAACTCACCAAAGCCGGCCTCGATGCAGGACCTGACACCATCGCATTCCACCTTCAACGCCAAGGCCTACGCGTGCCGTCAACATCAACGATCCGCCGGATCATCACCAATGCTGGCCTGGTCACCCCGCAACCGAATAAAAAGCCCCGCAGCGCCTACATTCGCTTTGAAGCTGCGATGCCCAACGAATGTTGGCAAGCTGACATCACCCACCTGTTCCTCAGTGAAGGTACCCGTGTGGAAGTCCTTGACTTCCTCGACGATCACTCCCGGTATCTGCTGTCAATTACCGTCCGACCAGCATTTTCAGGTCTTCACGTCGCAGCGGAACTCGAACGACTCATCAGCATCTTCGGCCCACCAGCATCCACCCTCACCGACAACGGACTGGTGTTCACCGCACGGCTAGCCGGGCGTAAAGGGGGACGCAACGCCTTCGAAAAAGTCCTGACCCACCACCACATCCAGCAGAAAAACGGCAGACCCGGGCACCCACAAACGCAAGGTAAAATCGAGCGCTTCCACCAAACCCTGAAACGCTGGATCAGCGCGAGACCACCAGCAGACACGATCCACGAACTACAGGACCAACTCAACGAATTCGCCGAGTACTACAACACTCAACGCCCCCACCGATCACTCGGACGCCGCACCCCACACCAGGCATACACCACCGGGACCAAAGCTGAACCGGCTGATAACCCTGCCGGTGAATGGCGAGTACGCAACGACATCGTGGGCACCAACGGGAAGGTCACCATCCGGTATGCCGGCAGGCTTTACCACCTTGGGGTCGGGCGTGCGTACAGCGGACAACAGGTTCTGATGATTGTCACCGACAACCACGTGACTACCTCATTGAAAGAGACCGCAGAAATCATCACGGAGCACTACATCGACACGTCCCGTGATTATCAAAAACCATACTGGCGAAAAGGGGACCCGCCCCTGGTGTAAAAACACAAAACCGGCGCCGTTGGAAAATAAAAACCAAGGCGCCGGTTTGTCCATCATGTCGCGACTGAGCTGTCAACTATGTCGCGACTGATGACAA
>NZ_KV823524.1:0-25070 GCF_001815965.1 Corynebacterium sp. HMSC22B11
CCCGCACCCCGTCGCCGCGCCCGCCGCAGGGTCAGCCGCCGCGCCGGCTCCCCGTCCGCGGCAGCCGTCGCCTCCGCATCCGCCGTCGAGGCCGCCGAAGCGCTCCGCCCAAGCAGCCGACGCTCGAACACAGACGCCACCAGCTACCCCACGACCGGCCGCGACGGCTCCGAGCAGTCCGGCCCGGACCAACCCGGCTCCGACCAGTCCGGCTCGGGTCACTCAGGCACGACCAGCGCAGGCACGAGCACCGCGACGACCGGCAACGCCGCCGAACCCTCGGGGCACCCCAGCCCGGCCCACACCATCCCCACCCCGCCCAGCGTTGAGGACGCCCCCAGCGTCGCGGTGGCCGTCACCACCAGCGGGATTCACCCGACCACGGCCCGGCTCATCGCCCTGGCCGCGGTCTACTACGACGCCGACGGCGCCGAGGCCGGCCACTTCGTCCAGGCCCTCAACCCCAGCGAGGACCCCGGCCCGTGGCACATGCACGGCTTCGACGCCGGCGAGCTCGCCCAGCAGATTGGCTTCGCCACCGCCGCCGCGGAGATCAAGGCAGCCCTCGATGGCCGCGAGGTGATCCTCCACGACGCCCCCCTCGCCTGGGGTTTCATCACCCACGAGTTCCGCCGGGCCCAGCGGGCCGCCAACCGCGGACGTGGGCGTGGCCGCTCCGGCAGGGGACGTGGGCGTGGCCGCAGCAAGGCCATCCCCACCCCGGAACCGGCCGCCCTGATCGACACCCTGGCCACCACTCGCCGCCAGGAGATGCCCGCCGTGGACCCCCGCGCCAGGGCGGTCGCGCAGCTCTACCCGCACAACGCCCCGGCCGATGCCCTCCCGGAGTTCGGCGCGGCGGCCTCCGACCAGCGGGCCGCGACGCCTGCCGAGGAGCTCCTGGTCGCCGACGCCCGCCTGCTCGGGGCACTGCACGTGGCACAGCGGGAAAAGGCAGACCGGGACGGCGGCGACGTCGTCCGCCTGGACCCCGAGGACCTGACCGCGGACCAGTTCGGTTTGCAGCGCAGCGCCATCCGCGTGGATGCCATCAACGCCCCGCGCCCGCTCGAGAACCCCGGCACCCCGGAGGGCGACGGCGGCAGCTGGCAGCTCGTCGCGGGCATGGAATTCGTGGTCAGCCCGGACGTCGCCCGCGATCCGGACGAGCTCATCGAGCAGGGCGTGGCGGCCGGACTGGTGTACTCCGAGAAGCTGAACCGCACCTCCAGCCTGGTGGTCTGCAATCAAAACTTCGAGCTGCGCGGCAAGGCCATGCACGCCGATCGGAAGGACATCCCGCTGCTCAGCGACGAGGAGTTCCTCGATGCGCTCGAGGATGTCGCCGAGGGCACGCGGAACACCGACGCGGGCCGCGGTGGTGGCCAGCGGGGTGGTCAGCGTGGTGGCGGCCAGCGCAGTGGGGGCGGTGGCGGCCGTGGCGGTAGTGGTCAGCGCTCCGGTGGTCGCGGTGGCCAGCGTGGCAGCGGCCGGTCCGGCTCCGGTGATTCGGGATCGGGCTCCGGTAACCGGCGCAAGCGCTCGCGCGGGGGACGTCGCCGTGGCGGCGGCTCGCAGGGCGGCGCTAAGAACGATGGCGCTCAGAACGGCTCCGGCAGCGGCAACCAGGCCGGAAAGAACAACGGCTCCACTACCCAGAAAACCGACAGCAAGAACCCGAAGAACACCGGAAAAAACAGTTCCGAGCAGCCGAAACGCAAACGCAAGCGCGGTGGACGTCGTCGTGGCCGCGGCGGACGCGGGTCGAACGGACAAGGCAGCAAGACTAACGTAGGCAAACGTGAAAACTAAGAATCCGAACGGCAACGGCGGCACCCGCCGCATGAGCCTGCGCAGCCGCATCGCGTGCCAGGCCGCAGACCTCGCGACGTGGGCGTCCCAGAAAACGGGCCGCGGTGCGGGCGGAATGATCGGCGGGCTCATCGCCAACGCCATCGACCCGAACCTCCTCGCGCAGCTTAGCCAGGGCCGCCCGACGGTGCTGGTCACCGGCACGAACGGCAAGTCCACGACCACCCGGATGCTCGCGCACGCGCTTGCGTCCCGCTACAGCGTCGCCACCAACGAGGGCGGCGACAACATGGACGCCGGCGTCATCTCCGCGCTGCTCGCGGGAAGGGACAAGGACGTTGTCGCGCTCGAGGTCGACGAGCTCCACGTCCCGAATATCGCGGAGAAGCTGGACGCGGACGTGCTCGTCCTGCTCAACCTCACCCGCGACCAGCTGGACCGCGTGGGCGAGATCAACAAGATCGAACGCGCGCTGCGGGCCTGCGTGGAGGCGCGGCCGGACATGACGGTGATCGCGAACTGCGACGACGTCCAGGTCACCTCCGTGGCGTGGGACGCGCCGAACGTCGTGTGGGTCTCCGCTGGTGCTGGCTTCGTGGGGGATTCCACCAGCTGCCCGCGGACAGGTGGGCACATCGTGCGCACCGAGGACGACTGGTACGCCGTGAAGAAGCTCCCGGATGGGCGCGAGTTCCGCCGCCCCGAGCCGACCTGGTGGGTCGATAAGGACGGCCTCAGCTATGGCGGGGACGGTGCTGGTGCGGGCAGTGGTGCTGGCAGCGCTGGCACTGGGGACACCGGCGTGGGGAGCGCTGGTGCTGACAACACCGGCGCGGGCAGCCGCACCCTTCCCATGAACCTGCAGCTCCCCGGCCGCGCCAACCGTGGCAATGCGGCCCAGGCGATCGCGGCAGCCGTCGTCATGGACGTGCCGGTCACAGACGCACTGCGCGCCGCCGAGGAAGTCACGGACGTCGCCGGGCGCTACTCCCTCGTCGAGTTCGAGGGCCGCACGCTGCGCCTCATGCTCGCGAAGAACCCTGCGGGCTGGCAGGAAGCGCTCTCGATGATTGACCGGGACGTGGACTCCGTCGTGATTGCCGTGAACGGGCAGGTCGCGGACGGTCAGGACCTCTCCTGGATTTGGGACGTCCGCTTCGAAGACTTCGAGGGCCAGCAGGTCCTCGCCGCGGGTGAGCGCGGCACCGACCTGGCCGTGCGGCTGGGCTACGCCGGGGTGCGGCACACCCTGATCAAGGACACGGTCGATGCCGTGCTCGCGTGCCCGCCGGGGCGTGTGGAGGTGCTCGCGAACTACACCGCGTTCCGCGACCTGAAGCGCGAACTGGAGCGGCGCGGCGCAACAACCGTTGAGGCTGACGGCACGGACGCCCCCAGCACCACCGGCGAGGCGGCAACCACCGCGACCGAGGAGGACGCACGATAATGGCAGAGCTCAACATTGGCCTGGTGCTGCCCGACGTGCTCGGCACCTACGGCGACGACGGCAACGCGCTCGTGCTGCGGCAGCGCGCCCGCCTGCGCGGCATCACCGCGGAGATCCACACCATCCGCTACGGGGAGGCTGTCCCGGAGACGCTGGACATTTACACCCTGGGTGGCGGCGAGGACGTCGCCCAGCTGCTGGCCGCGGAGCACCTGCGGGCTGACGGTGGTCTGGTGCGCGCGGCTGATTCGGGGCGGCCGGTGCTCGCGATTTGTGCGGGCCTGCAGGTGCTCGGCGAGACCTTCCACGCTGGTGGGAAGCTTGCGGAGGGGCTTGGGCTGCTGGATGCGACGACGTCGCAGCTGGGCGAGCGCATGATCGGCGAGCTGCACTCGGAGCCTTACCGCCTGGGTGGTGCGGGTGGTGCCGACGGCGGTGCGGGTGCCGGTGCTGGCGCCGGCGCTGGTGCCAGTGCGGGCGCCGGCGCTGGTGGCGCGGGCTCAAATGCTGGTGGCGGTGCGGGTGCCGGCCACGCAGACGTGCGCTCCGGCGCTGGTGGCGCGGGCTCCAACGCCCAGTCGCTGGCCGCTGACCTGAACGAACTCACCGAGCCGCTCACTGGCTTCGCCAACCACATGGGTGCGACGATTCTTGGCCCCGATGCCCGCCCGCTGGGCATCCTGCGCGCCCGCGGCGGGATGGTCGGAAACACGGACGCGCACGGTGTTGAGGCTGCTGACGTCGTCGTAAAGGACAGCGAGAAACAGCAACGCTACGAGGGCGCGGTGCAGGGTTCCGTGATCGCGACTTATATGCACGGGCCGGCGCTGGCGCGGAATCCGCAGCTCGCGGACGTGCTGCTCGCGCGTGCGCTCGGGACGACCGTGGCTGAGCTGCCGGAGCTGGGTGCGGGCAGCATCGCGGAGTTCGAGGGCGTGCCGGCTGGCGACGCTGGGGCTGGCAGCGCGGGCGCGGATAGTGCCGGTGCCGGGGCAGGTGCTGATGCTGGCGTGAGTACCGGCGCCGGGAGCCCGGACGGCCGTGAGTTCGCGGCACAGCTCACCGCTGAGGTGGAGCAGCTGCGCCGCGAGCGCCTGGACTAGTTCACCCGCGAGCGCCTGGGCTACCCCCTTCGCGCGCCCCTACCCCGCCTCTATGCACGTTTTGCAGAGTTTCAGGTCGCTTTTTGACCAATTTCCGGCATCAAACTCTGCAAAACGCACGAGGGAGGGGAAGGGGAGAGCAAAACACATCGGGCCCCGCCCCTAGCTCGCGCAGCCCCTTAACGCGTGCCTCTCGCGCCCCCGCGCGCCCCTCGCGCGCACCCTTTGTGCGTTTTGCAGAGTTTGATGTCGCTTTTTGAGCAATTTCCGGCATCAAACTCTGCAAAACGCACATGGGGGGGAGCACAACGCATCAGGCTCGCAGCCAGCGGGCGTGCGCCCGCCCAGGGCCCATCCCCGGCGGCTAGCGGGAGAGCGTCCGCACCCTCGGTATATTCGATGCACATGGTCGCCCATATCCACGATTGCATCATTGTCGGCGCCGGCCAGGCCGGGCTCTCCACCGCGTTCTACCTGCAAAGACGCGGGATCACCCCCGTGATCCTCGACAATCAGCCCGGCCCCGGCGCAGCGTGGCGGCACGTCTGGCCCTCCATGACACTGTTCTCCACCCCGGGTTTCTCCAACATGTCGGGCATGCCCATGCCGAGCTACCACGGGCCGGGGGACTTCCCCGACGCCCAGCACGTCATCGACTATTTCACCGCATATGAGCAACGTTATGGCTTCGACATTCGGCGCCCTGTTGACGTCCTGAAAGTGGACGCAGACACCACGGACGGCTTCGTCCTCGACACCAGCGAGGGCGAGTTCCGGGCGCGCACCGTCGTCGCGGCGACGGGAACGTGGTCCGCACCGTTCGTCCCCTTCCTCCCCGGCACCTTCCGCGGGCAGCAACGGCATTCCGCGACCTACCCTGGGCCGGAAGAGTTCCGCGGCAAGAAGGTCGCGGTGGTCGGCGCGGCGAACTCGGGGGCGCAGATCGCGGCGGAGCTGACGGACGTCGCGGAGGTCACCTGGTTCACCCGCCACGAGCCGCGGTGGATGCCCGACGACGTCGACGGGCGCGTCCTGTTCCGGCGGAATCGGGAACGCGCGCAGGCTGTTTTCGCTGGTGAGGACGACCCCGGTGGCGATCGCAATCTCGGGGAGATCGTGATGCTGCCGAAGGTGCTGGAGGCCCGGGACTCGGGTGCGCTGCAGGCGACACCGATGTTCGATTCGCTGGATGAGCTGACAGAGGCGGGCTTCGATGAGCTCGTGTGGTGCACGGGTTTCCGCCCGGCTGTGCGGCCGTTCCGCGAGCTGGTGCGGACGACGGACGCGGGGCAGTTGCGCTCTACCGTGGCCGGGTTTCACCTGGTGGGTTACGGGGAGGCGACGGGCCCCGGGGCCGGCACGATCATGGGTGTGCAGCCTTTCGCACGCGAGGTGGCTGGGGAGGTCGCGGAAGAGCTGGGCTAGAGCTTCAGCTGGGTACGGCCCGCGAACGCGCGGGAGAGCGTGAGCTCGTCCACAAACTCCAAGTCCCCGCCCATGGGAATCCCGCTGGCCAGGCGCGAAACTGTCAGCCCTGGGAACTCCTTCAGCAACCGCCCCAGGTAGGAGGCAGTGGCCTCGCCCTCGGTATTCGGATCCGTCGCGATGATGACCTCGGTGATCTCCGGGGCCTCGCGGTACTCGACCTCGTCGGCACCGCGTTCGTTGCCGCCGCCTTCGGGCGCGCCCGAGCCAGCGCCCTGGCTGCCCACACTCGCGCTGTTACCGCCCGCACCCGAACCCGTGCCAGAGCCGTCACCAGCAGCGCCCGCACCCGCGCCCCCATGGCCCAAGCCAGCCCCACCAGCACCGCCGTCCATCAGCGACCCCTGCACCGGCCCACCGGCCGACGCGTGCGGCGCGCTCACCGCCACATCCGGCAGCACCCCACCGATCCGCTGCACCAGCGCGGTCACGTTCAACTCCCCCGGCCCCACGCCATTCAGCGGGTCCAGCGCCCCACCGAGCACGTGGTACCTGCCCCGGTACTCGCCCGTGCGCTCGATGACCTGGATGTCCTTCGGCTCCTCAACCACGCACACCAGGCTGGCGTCCCTGGAGGAATCCGCGCAGATGCGGCAGACGTCCTCCTGGGAAATGTTGTGGCAGATACGGCAAAACGCCACGCCGGAGTGCAGATTCCCCAGCGCGGCTTGGAAACGTTCGATGTCCTCGCCGGTCGCGTTTTCCAGCAGGTGGAGGGCGATGCGCTGCGCGCTTTTCGGCCCGATGCCTGGGAGGCTGGCGAACTCGTCGATGACGTCCTGAAGCGGACCTTCAAACAAAGTGAACTTTCCCCGTTTCGTCAGTGGCGCTTAGCCGTAATACGTGCCCCGCGGGCCCCGCCCCCGTGGGCTGCGCGGGCTCGAAGTGTTTAGAAAGGCAGTCCGCCGCCACCAAGGTCAGCCAGCGGGCCCATCTTCTCCTGGGCGAGGTCCTGCAGCTTCTGGTTGGCGTCCTGGAACGCGCCGATGATCAGGTCCTGCAGGGTTTCGACGTCCTCCGGGTCCACGACCTCCGGGTCGATCTTCAGGTCCTGGACCTCGCCACCGCCGGAGAGCACGAGGGTGACCTTGCCGTTGCCGGCCTCACCGACGATGGAGGATGCGACGATTTCCGCCTGTGCCTCCTGCAGCTGCTTCTGCATGCGCTGGGCCTGGGCCATGATGTCGTTCATGTTTGGCTGAGACATTGTGATTGTTCCTTCGCTTCTCGGTTTCTAGCGTTTTTGTTCTTCTTCGGCTGCCACTTTACCCATTCGGCCGGGGCTTGTCGGTGGCAGTTCACTGTGTATTTTCCTGTGTGTTTTCCTAGCGCGTGCGCTCGCCGCCGAGGATGTTCTCGATGAGCTCACCTGCGATCTCCAGGGCGGGTCGCGTTTCGCGCTTCCCGGCCTCCCCGGTGGCGAGGTCGTCCATGATTTCGTCTTGCTGCCTGCGGAGGGCTTCCTCGGGGTCGGTGGGTTGGGTCCTTTGATTTGGGACGTCAACCCCTTGGCCTCCGAAAGCCCCACCGTTATTGGCCTGCCCGGCGGGGTGTGGGCCGCCCGGCTGGCCGCCCTGCGGGGCGCCGCCGGCCGGCCCCGGGCCTGCGTTGCCTGCACCTGGTGCGGGGCCGTTGGGGTAGCCGCCGGGGCCGGAGTCCCAGGGGTCCTCCGGCGGTTCGTCCGGGAGGGGGACACCATTGAATCCGTTGGCGAGCTTGTATTCCCTGCTGGCGGCGTATTTTGCGGCTCGGGCCCGCCATCCGCTTTGGGGCTTGGGCTCTTCGGTGTGGCTTGGCCCCGTGGGCGCCGGGGTTGGGGACGTTGCCTGGGCGGCGCTGGCTTCGGCCATGCGGCGGGCGCGCTCGAGGGCGCTGCTGCCCGCGCTGGGTTGGGCAGGCTGAGTGGGCTGGGTGGCCTGCGTCGGGGCAGCCTGGTCGGCGCCGGTCACCTCGCGCGGCGCGTCCTGGCCAGCGCTAGTCCCCTCGCCCAGCGCCTGGCCGGAGCCAGCCGCCTCGCTCGGTGCGTGCCCGCCGGCAACGCTCGCACTGCTTGGCTCCGCTGTGACAGCGGGGGCCTGGTTCGCCGCAGCGTGGTCGGGCCCCACCTGGCCGGGCCCCACCTGGCCGGGCTCTGCCTGGCTTACCGCAGGCTGGCTTACCGTCGAGTGGCTAGCCTCCGCGCCAGTGGCGTTATTCCCGCTGGTCGTGCTGGTTGGCTGTGCCGACTCAGCCGGGGCCTCCTCAGCTGAGCCGGCCTGGGCTTTTCCCGGGTTATTCCCGCCAACGGTGGCGAGCACTGTGTGCGCTGCACCGAGGACTTCCTCGGCCGCCTTGCTATAAATCGGGGCATTGCGGTCGCTGTTGACGAACTTCGCCAGCGCTCCCGTGGCATGCTCCACCACGATCTGACCTGCGGTCGGCTGCTCCGCGGCCAGGGTGGCGTCGCGACCAGCGATCCAGGCGCTCAGGTCGTGCTCGCGCACCTTCTCCAGGATCTTCTGCCATGCCTGCTCGTCGACCTCCGTGGCATCACCGGATGGCGCGGCCGCGGTGTTCGCAGCAGCGTCGGTGGATTGTGCCGCCTCTACGGGTGCCTCGGCAGGCTGCCCGGTCGGCTGCACGGAACGCTGCTCAGTGTTCTCGGCCTGGGCATTCCCCGACTGGGGCTGCTGGTCAGAGGGCTCTACACCGCTGACCTCTGTGCTGGCCTGCGACTGCGACAGCGACTGTGCCGCGGCGCCAGCGCGCTGGGACTGATCCGCAGCTGCCTGCTGCGGTGCCTGAGCTGCAGACGGCTGCGGTGCCTGGCCCGCGCCTGCCTGCTGCGGTGCCTGGCCCGCGTTCGCGCGGGCAGCGGCACGGCGGCGGTCCATGATCTCCCGAGCCTCGCGGGCCTGGGCGATCGCCGGATCCTCATCCGGAGCACCGGCAGTGCTGTTCTCCTGCCCGGCAGCCTGAGCTGCAGCGTTCACATCCTGCGCCGCTGTTGCAGCACCCTGCTGCTCCTGCGCGTCATTCGCAGGCTGCTGGGCGCGAGCCGCCTCCGCGGCCTCCTGCACGGCTGGCTTCTCCGGCTGGGGCGCTGCCCCCTGACCGGCCGGAACAGCGCCCTGTGCGGTGCTCTGCCCATCACTCTGCTCAGCAGCCTGGTCCTCGGCCTCCTGGCCAGGCTGACCGGACTGTGCGGGCTGACCATCCTGGGCGGCAGCATTCCCCGGCTGTTCTGGCTGCTGCGACGCCACGTTCTGCTGCGCCACGCCCTGCGACACCTGGTTCTGTTCCGCCGAAGCACCCGACTCCGCAGCACCCGACTCCGCCGACGTAGCCGCCGCCGATGCCGCCTCCGCCGATGCCTTGCGTCGCCGCGGCCGCTCATAACGCTTACCGCTCGACAGGCCCGACGCATCCCCCTGCGGGGTCGCCCCAGCACCCACGGCCGGGCTCGCCAGCCCACCGCTAGCACCCATCGGCCCGGCAGCGCGCACCCCCGTGCCCTGCTCCAGCGCCTCAACACGCTGCGCGAGCGCCTCCACCGTCATACCCGCCGCCGGAAGCGCCATCCGCGCGCACAAAATCTCCAACAGCAACCGCGGCGACGTCGCCCCACGCATCTGCGCGAGACCATCGTTGACCACTGCAGCACACCGCGTCAGCGTCGCAGGCCCCAACGCCTCGGCCTGCTGCCGCAACGCGTCCTGCTCCTGGGCCGGAACATCCACCAGCCCGCGCTCGAAAGCATCCGGAACCGCCTGGACAACCAGCAGGTCACGGAAGCGATCTAACAGGTCCATCGCAAAGCGACGCGGGTCGTAACCGGCGTTGATGACGTCGTCGACAACCGCGAACAAGCCCGCCTGATCCTGGGCAGCCAACGCCTCCGCGGAACGGTCCAGCAGCGAAGAATCCGTCACGCCCAGCAGCGCCACCGCCCGCTGGTAAGTCACGCCCTCCGGGCCCGCACCGGCGAGCAGCTGATCCATAATCGACAGCGAATCACGCGGCGAACCCCCGCCCGCGCGCACGACCAGCGGATACACGGCGTCCTCGACCACCGCGCCCTCGTCGGCAACGATGCGCTCCAACAGGCCGCGCATGTCCGGCGGGGTGAGCAGCCGGAAAGGATAGTTGTGCGTCCGCGAGCGGATCGTCGCCAGCAGCTTCTCCGGCTCAGTGGTCGCGAAGATGAAGATGAGGTGCTCCGGCGGCTCCTCCACGATCTTCAGGAGGGTGTTGAAGCCCTCCGTGGTGATCATGTGCGCCTCATCGATGATGAACACACGGTAGCGGGAATCAGCCGGCGCGTAGAACGCCCGGTCGCGCAGCTCCCGCATGTCGTCCACACCACGGTGGGACGCGGCGTCCAGCTCGGTGACGTCCAAGCTGCCCGGGCCGCCAGGGGCGAGCGCGATACAGGAATCGCACTTCCCGCACGGCGTGGACGTCGGCCCCTCCACGCAGTTCAGCGAGCGCGCGAGGATGCGTGCCGAGGAGGTCTTACCGCAACCGCGCGGGCCCGAGAACAAGTACGCATGGTTGATGCGCCCACTGTCCAGCGCGACGGACAGCGGCTCGGTTACATGCTCCTGCCCCACGACCTCGGCAAACGAGGCCGGGCGGTACTTCCGGTATAAAGCCACTCCCCTAGGTTACCCGGCGGGGCAGACACGCCAATTCGGTCCTTCTCCCCCAGTACCTTTGCGATCCGGCTTACTTCTTTGGGGCCGCCCTCCCCTTTTTTTATGACGACGACGCCGCCCGCACCGTCACGGTGGACTGTCACGGCACCGCCCGCGACGTCGTTACCCCTGAAACCGGCAGGATTACCTGCGGCGTGCCCCGCGGCGTCACAACAGCGGGTAGCCGTCCCCGTCCTCGAAATATGGGCCGGCGCCCAGGAGGATCATGATGAACTCGACCATCGACCAGATGTACACCGCGAGGAGGATCGGGATGCCGATGAGGAGGATGGAGGTGGCCCAGCCGAAAATCGTGAGCCCCAGCTGCCACTTCGCCCGGCGCTGATAACCCAGGTAGAAGTTGTGCACGCCCAGGGTCCCCAGGAATACCGCCAGCACCGCAGCGACGATCGAGTTGCGGGAGCTGGAGCGCATGGCATCAAAATCTTGAGAACCGTGGCTCGGGTAACCGGGCACCGCGGAGGACGCGGCGAGGCCGCCGCTTCCGTGGCCGGTGTAGTCGCTACGGCCACCCTCGGCATAATCCATGCCGGTGGGGAATCCTGGCAGCCCTTGGTGCTCGGGCTTGTACTGCTGTCCGGACCTGTACTGGTGCTTGTTCGGGTACCCGGGCTTGTTCGCGGCGTGGTCTGCCTGCAGGTCGTCGTAGAGGTCGCGGTACTCGTCGGCGATGGGGTTGTGCGGGTTTTGGAAGTCCCCGAGCCCGCCCATCGGGTCGCCGATGAACGGATCCTCCCCATGCGGATTGGAGTGCCCGTGAGAGTACGGGTTCTTCGCCATCATCGCCTCCAGGCACCTCCTATCCTCAATCCTTCGGCTTATATGTGCCACCTGCGGGAACGACCAGCGGGCTTGCGGGACCGTCGCCGCAGGACTCGCAGTCTGACGCAGCCTAGCGCATCAGGTCGTTGATATTAACCTGCTGCTCGACCAAGTAGTTCTGGAGCTCGTCCACGCCGTTGCGCCCCTCGTCGGCAGCGCGATCGAGGATGTCCAGCTCGGCGTCGGTGATCATCACCAGCTGGGCGGGCACCGTCAGGCGGCCCGGGTGCGTGTAGTCGAAGCCCTTGTCGCTGACCGGGCCATCCTCGCCGATCTGGTCGGCCTTCTTAGCGCCGTCCCCGCCGTCACCAGCGATCTCGTGGACCTGCGGAACACCCTTCTCCCAGAGGAAAGGCACGATCAGCAGACCGTGACGGGCGGAAAGCCCCTCACGCACGTGGTCACCCAGACCACGCATCACCGTGCCCGGCTGCGGGGTCCACACGCCAGGGTCCTGGGAAACCATCGTCGCGGCGGCAGCCACCAGATTCGGCGCGAGATCGTCGTGACCGGCAGCCACCGTGACGAACTCGACGCGCACCTCGGTGCCCGGTTCCGCCTCCAGACCGACCTCGATGCGCCCTGCGTCCAGGCTCATCGCAACGGTCTCCGGCGCGGCCGTGCCGTCCCCGCCAAGAGCGACGGATGCGGCGGCGAACTCCGGGAAGGACTCACCAACCCGGTAGGTGTCCACTTCGAGGGGCTCGGGCAGCAACTGCTCGACCCAGGCGAAAGTTTCCTCTTGGTTCATGTGTCCTCCTTAAGCTCCGACGTGGCCAGGCCTTAGGCCCCGGCCTCCACGGCCTCGATCGCGGCGAGCAGCACGCAGGTCGCGAAGCCGTCCATCGCCAGGCGCACCTGCTCCAGCTCCGGCATCGACGGTGCCAGGCGCAGGTTCTGATCCTTCGGGTCCTGCTTCAGCGGGAACGTCGACCCCGCCCCGGTCAGCGCAACGCCAGCCTCCTTGGCCAGCTCAACGACACGGCCGGCGGTCCCCTCGACCACGTTGACGCTGATGAAGTAGCCACCAGCCGGGTCGGTCCACTCCGCAACACCCAGGCCGCCGAGGCGCTCCTCCAGGATCTCGACGACCGCGCGGAACTTCGGGGCCAGGGATCCCGCGTGCTTCCGCATCAGCGCGCGCACGCCCTCGGCATCGCCGAAGAACTGGGCGTGAGCCAGCTGGTTGACCTTGTTCGGCCCGATGCCACGCACGATCGCGTGGCGCTTCCACCAGTCCAGGTTCTCCTCGGAGGAGGCGAAGAAGGCCACGCCGGAACCCGCCTGCGTGATCTTGGAGGTCGAGGACATGCACCAGAAACGATTCGGGTTGCCCGCCTCGGCGGCGCAGCCGAGGACGTCGTACACCGGCGGGAACTCGTCCGTCAGGGTGTGGACGACGTAGGCGTTGTCCCACACGATGCGGAAGTCCGGCGCCGCCGTCTCCATGGACGCCAGCTCGCGGCAGACGTCCTCGGAGTAGAGGGTGCCCGTCGGGTTGGAGAACATCGGGACAGACCACATGCCCTTGACCAGTGGGTCCTTCACCAGCTCGCGGACCTGATCCAGGTCCGGGCCATCCTCGAGGAGGTCCACGGTGATCATCTCGAAACCGAAGTGCTCGGTGATGGTGTGGTGACGGTCGTAGCCCGGCACCGGGCAGATCCACTTGAGCTTCTCGCCCTTCTCCGCTGCTTCCGCCGCCTCGGCCGCCCACGGGGTGGCGGAATCGTTGGTGCCGAAGGTGTATGCCCAGGCCACGAGGTCGAAGGCCATGTTCAGGGAGGAAGCATCGCCACAGACGATGTTCTCCGGGGCCACGCCGATGATCTCCGACCAGATGTTGCGGATATCCGCGATGCCGGTCAGCCCACCGTAGTTGCGGGTGTCGGTGCCATCGGCGGCAATGAAGTTCTTGCCCGGGAGGCTGAGCAGATCCACCGCGAAGTCCAGCTGTTCGGTGGACGGCTTACCGCGGGTGAGATCCAACTTCAGGCCCTGGGCCTTGAGATCTGCGTACTTCTTCTCAACCTCGGGCTTGAGGGAAAGAAGCTGGTCACGGTCGATGTTTGCGAGCTGCACGGTGCTGGCGCCTCCTGCGTATGGGGCTCAAAGAATTCTGTGGCTAATACCATTTTTGATTCTAACAAGCGCCCCAGACACGGGCTTGGTCTGTGCACACAAGCTGAGCCCCCACCAGCAGCTCCCACCGGATCAGTTCACTGTGCCCCTACGCAACGAACGAAACCCCAGGTAGCGAACTACCTGGGGTTTCCCAACTGCGGAGGATGAGGGATTTGAACCCTCGAGGGGCGTGAGCCCCGCACGCGTTCCAGGCGTGTGACATAGGCCGCTAGTCGAATCCTCCGCTGACTACTATACCCAGGGCCCCCAAGCGCACAAAATCCCCAGCGCTCGCAGCATTTCCGGTCCCGCGAGGCGAAGCGCACAGCCGATCCTGGAACCGCCGTGAGGTCGGGCTCCAACCCCACTGAAATCAACCCCACGTTCCCACGAGACAGCGCCCAAAAGATTGGCCCGAAAGACCGAGCGTTGGCCAGGGCCGTGGCGATGCGTTATGCTTTAGGCGGATTCCGCGTGGCGTGCATCTTGTGAACTCCCCCAGGGCAGGAATGCAGCAAGGGTCAACGAGCTCTCACGGGTGCGCGGGGTCCTTTTATTTTGCCCAAAAACTTCGCCGCTACCTGCCAGCCTGCTGATCGCGCGCCCGTTCCGCACGCGCGGACGCCACCATCAGGCCCACGAAATTCAGCCCGATCAGGCAACCAACGAGTAGGAAGACCAAGCCCGCAGCCCACAGCCCCGAGGAATCACCGGCGGCAGCCCAAAAGGACCACGCGAGCGAGAACCCCGCGGTGAAACCCAGAACAACGCCCAGCGCGCCAGCGAAAAGCCAGCGGGTCCGCAGCGAAAGCATCACCACCGCACACACCGCACCGACACCGCACGCAACCACTTGCCAATCTGCATAGGGGCCACCCATTGGCAGGCCCAGCTGGTCAGGGGTCCAGCTGAGGAAAAGAACCCAGACCACGAGCCCGGCCAAGAAGGCCCACACCCCAGCGCGCACCGTTCCAAGCAGCTTCCACCAATCGCCATTCGCTACCACGTCCTGCCCGTTCTTCTGCTCACGGCGTTGCACAAGCCAGGTCGCGAGCAACTGCAGGCCGAGGGGAAGTGGCCCGACAATGACGTACACCAGCAGTACGCCAAGCACGAGGTTAATAACTGAACTCATAGAGCAATTTTACCGCCAAAAGCTCTCCCTGCCGCACTCGCGACCGCGTGATGAAGAACACCTCCGGGCCCTCGCCACGCAGCTTCCGCAATCCCCCGCGCAGCACCGCGCCCGTGGGTTAGCGTGATCCCATGACAGCCCGCAATGAACACTCTTCCGCCGCAGCACCGGACAGCGCCCACAACGACGACCCCGCCTCCCGCCACGGCGAGGTCACGCTGAACGTCGAGGACGGCATCGCCTACGTCACCCTTCGCCGTCCCGGCAAGCTGAACTCCCTCACCCTGTCCGTTCTCGACGACCTGGTCGCCACCGCGCACAAGATCCGACGCGACCGCACGATTCGGGCTGTCATTCTCGCAGGTGAAGACCATAATTTCACCGCGGGCTTGGACTTCGGCTCCGCGTTGAAGACCCCCGCGGGCATCGCCAAGGCCTTCGCTCCCCGGCCGTGGCGCGGTACCAATACCTTCCAGGAGGCGTGTTGGGCTTTCCGTCGCCTGCCCGTGCCCGTCATCGCGGCAGTCGAGGGCTTCTGCTTCGGCGGTGGTGTGCAGCTCGTCGCGGCCGCGGATTACCGCTTCACCACCGCGGACGCCCAGTGGTCCGTGTTGGAGGCCAAGTGGGGCCTGATCCCGGACATGTCGGGGATTTTCTCCCTCAAGCAGCTGCTGCCCATCGATACCGCCAAGCGCCTGACTATGACCGGCGAGGTTTTCGACGGCACCCGCGCTGTCGAGCTGGGGCTCGCTTCCGAGGTTGCGGAAGATCCGGCCGCGGCCGCTCGCGCTCTCGCCGAGGAGCTGGCAACCCGCTCCCCGGATTCGGTGGCCTACGCCAAGCGCATCATCGACGAGACGTGGACCGCCGGCCCGCGCCGCACCTTCTTCATGGAGCGCGCCCGCCAGGCCCGCCTGCTCGTGGCGAAGAACACCAAGATCGCGCAGAAGGCGGCGGCCAAGGCGCGCGGCGCGGTTGTGGACGCCCGCTTCAAGCCCCGCGAGGTCCGCTAGCCCAGATACGTCACCGGCTCGCGAGAGAGCAGCTCCGGGCGGAAGCTCGCCGCCCAACCTTCGAGGATCTCCGCCGGTGACGCGCCTTGCGCCAGGGCGTCGCGCACCCCATTCGGCTCGCCCACCGCCTCCCCCAACGATTCGCCGATCCACGCCAGGGCATCCTCTACCCCGAGCTCGCGCATCGTCACCGCGCCGTCGCGCTTCGCCAGGCGCTTGCCCTCCGGCCCGAGCACCAACGGCACGTGCAGATATTCCACCTCCGGCAACCCCAGCAGCCCCGCCAGGTACGCCTGCCGGGGTGCGGAACTTAGCAGGTCATCCCCGCGAACCACCTGGTCCACGCCCGCGAGCGCATCGTCCACCACGACTGCCAGGTTGTACGCATACTCGCTGCCGTCCAGCTGCGCGGTGTTCCCGCCGCGCCGCAGCACCATGTCATCCACCTCGCCGGTATAGGTCCCTTCTTTTAGGACGTCACCGCCCAGCGCCTCCCCGGCAGCGAAGCCTTCGGTGATCGTGTGGGTGGTGACCAGGCTGGCCGGGGTGGCGTCGGAGGAAGAAAGGTTGCCGACCCGCAACCGCAACGCAGGACTACGGCCTGCCTCGGCGAGCTCCGCCCGGCGCGTGGCTCGTTCCTCGTCACTGAGGTTCCGGCAGGTCCCGGGGTAGGCCCCTGGGGCGGCGTGTGGGGCACGGGAGGCCTCCTGGATGTCCTTGCGCGAGCAGTAGCACTCGTAGACCCGTCCCTGGTCAGCAAGCTTTTGCAGGGCAGCCGCGTAGTGGTCGAGGCAGTCGCGCTCGTAGACGATCGGGCCGTCGTGGGTGATTCCGAGTGCAGCGAGGTCCGCGAGCTGCCGGCGGGCGGATTCCTCGGAGGAGCGCTGGGCGTCGATGTCGTCGACGCGCAGGTGGAAGGCCCGGCCGGTGTGCCGGGCGAAGAGCCACGCGAGAACCGCGGTGCGCAGGTTGCCCAGGTGCAGGTCGCCGGAGGGGCTCGGCGCGTAACGCCCGGCGCCCCGCTGTGTTGAACCGGCGCCCCGCCGTCTTAGACCAGCCCCCTGGCTGCCCACTCCCGCTCCCCCATTAGCCAAGGCGCTGCTCCCAACCCGGCCCGTAGTAGCGCCCCATGAACTCCGCCCGGTACTCCTCGAAGCGGCCCTCCAGCATCGCCTCCCGAATGTTGTCCACCAGCTTGATCATGAAGTGCAGGTTATGCAGCGTGCACAGCGTGCCCGCGAGGTATTCCTTCGCGCGCAGCAGGTGGTGGATGTAGGCGCGGGTGTAGTTCTCAGACACATAGCCGCCGACCTCGGCGTCCACCGGCGTGAAGTCTCGCCGGAAGCGCGCATTGGAGAGGTTCATCCGCCCATCGAGCGTGTACACCCCACCGCGGCGGCCGAGCCGGGTGGGCGCCACGCAGTCGAAGGTGTCCGCACCAGCGGCGATGGCAGTGAAAAGGTCATCCGGCTCGGAGATGCCCAGCAGGTGCCGCGGCTTGTTGTCCGGCAGCTCCTGGGAGACCCACTCCACGATGGTTCCGAGGTTCTCCTTCTCCAGGGCCCCTCCGATCCCGAAGCCACCGAAGCCGCGCTTACCCTCCGCCTCGGCCTCCTCAGAAAGCTGCACCAGTCCGCGGGCCGCCTGGCGGCGCAGGTCCTCGTACTGCGCCCCCTGCACCACGCCCCACAGGGACTGCAGCGGCCGGTGGCTACGCAGCTCCGTCTGGCGCTGGTGCTCCTCAAGGCAGCGCTTCGCCCAGCGGTGGGTGCGCTCCACCGACGCTTCCTGGTACTTCCGGGTATTCGCCAGCGTGGTCAGCTCGTCGAAGGCGAACATGATGTCCGCCCCCAGCTGGTGCTGGATCTGCATGCTGACCTCGGGGGTGAAGCGGTGCTTGGAGCCGTCGATGACGCTGCGGAAGTCCACCCCGTCCTCGTCCACGATCGCCATGCGCTTCTTCTGCTGCGCGATGACCTTATCCTCGGAGACTTTCGAGTCCATGGCGAGGACCTTCTTGTAGCCCACGCCGAGGCTCATGACCTGGAATCCACCGGAGTCCGTGTAGGTCGGTCCGTGCCAGTTCTCGAAGGTGGCCACGCCGCCGGCCTCGTCGACGATGTCCGGGCCGGGCTGCAGGTAGAGGTGGTACGCGTTGGAAAGGATTGCCTGCGCCCCCGCGGATCGCACCTGCTCCGGGGTCAGGGTCTTCACCGTCGCTTTGGTTGCGACGGGGATGAAGGCGGGGGTGTTGATGTTCCCGTGCGGTGTTTTAAGGACGCCCACCCGGCCCTGTGTCAGTCGTGTTTCGCGGTCCCCTTCGCCGGAGTGCGATGCGATCGGGTCGGTCACCTCGCCCAGGGGCTTGAGGAGCTCGAAGGACGTATCAGTGGCAAACCCGGCCGCGTCGTGCGGTGGCTGCGAGTGGGATCCGGAAGTCATAACCGACAGTCTAGTGCTCGCCCCGGACATGCCCGTGGCGAACTGCTGGGCGGTGTCCACGAAGGCTCAGTGATACCCCGCGCCGCACGTGGAAAACTCATACTGAGAATAAGACTGGGAATATTTCACAGTGTCATTCCAAGTTTACAAGTATTACTGATACCTATGCGACCTGCACTAACGTCAGTGCTGACCAACGCACACTTTTAAAAACTCCAAGTCTTAGCCCGAAACTCTTGTTTTTAGAGGTTTAAACCTTTAAACTCGCAATCATGACGTGGGATTCGGCACGCATTCAGCAAGAGGTCTCCTGGTTCCGCCTCCGTCAAGGGGACTCAACAACCGTCGATGTAAAACGCGCTGCCCACGGCCTGCCAGAAAACTTAGGGGCAACAACCTGCGCTTTCGCAAATATGCCCGAGGGCGGAACGATCATCCTCGGCATCGACGAGCGATCAAACTTTGACATTGTGGGAGTGCCAGAACCCGCGAAGCTCGAAGCCGGGATTGTCGATCAGGCGCGCAACGCCATCTCCCCGTGCCCGTACATCAACACGTACTCAGTGAGAATGGGCACCGCCGAAGACGCCCCGACCGTCGTTGTCGCCGAAGTTCAAGGTTTGCCGATCCAGGAAAGACCCGCTCGGTATAAGCATCGCGCCTATCTCCGACAGGCTGATGGCGACTACGAAATGCACGCATCCGACCTGCGGATGATCGAGGCCGCGAAGTCTCCGGAAAACCCCACGGCGGACTACGACATGCGGCCCGTGCCCAACACGTCGGCCAAAGACCTGGACGAAAAACTCGTCCAACAAGTCGCCAACGACCTGCGCCAAGCGGTGCGCCCCTTCCGGGATATCGACGATGACCACGAAATCCTCAGGAAAATTACGGCCGTGCTACCCACCGGGGAGCTCAGCGTGGCCGGGTACTACGCCCTCAGTACTTTCCCCCAAGGGGTCTACCCAGCTCTCAGCGTGACCTGTGCGGTCCGGCTCCCCGACACGTCCCCTTCACACAGCCAGTCGTCCGCAAGAACCCGGAACCTCGAGCGTTTCTCTGGTCCACTGCCCACCCTCCTCGACCAAACGATGGAGTGGATCACCGCTAACCTCAGCACGTATCAGGCCTACCTCGCCAACGGGCACATGGTCGACCGTCCAGAGCTACCGCTCAACGCCATCCGAGAGGCCGTGGCCAATGCACTCATCCACCGCGACTTAGGCCCCGACACCCTCGAAGAGGGCCGCAGTATCGATGTCCGCATTACCCACAAGGCACTCATGATTATGAGCCCCGGTGGGTTGAAATCCCTGTCGGTCAGCCAACTGAAAAGCGATGAGCTCTGGCGCCAAGAAGTGAATCAGCGGCTCTACCGGCTCGCGAGGTCGCTGCGGGATGCCGCTGGGCACAGAATCATCGAGGGTGAAGGTGGTGGCGTCCAGACCATCCTGAAATCCCTTCGCGAACAGGGGCTCAAGCCGCCCACATTCGTCGACACGGGTGTGAAGTTCACCGCGTTCTTCTGGCGCGATACTGAACCCCAGCTGCGCCCCGACATGGGTGGCGAGACTGCTGCCCCCGAGACTACTGCCCCGGCGCCGACCGATTCCCAGGCCTCTCCGGCGCCTACGCCTACCTCGCCGGCCCCCGCCTCAAAGGCACAGCCATCCCTGCAGCCATCTCCTGCAGCGCAGCCCCTCCCCGATCTGGAGAAGCTCGGCAAGAATGCCCCGGCTGTGTACAAGGCAGTACACACCGCGGCAGTTGGAGGGGCCACGGTAACGCTAAAAAGCATCATCGACGCAACCAACCTCAGCGAAAGCCAGGTGAGGTACGCGCTCAAACCACTCATTGAGCGGGAGTTCGTCCACATGCATGGCGGTCAAGGGCGACGCGGTACCACCTACACCGCTGCACGGTGACCAGCTCCCCCAACCACACGCCTAGCGCTTGGCAGCCTCGCCGATCTCCCCGCTCGCGAAGGCCTTCTCCAGCGCCGAGCCCTCCACATCCACGGTGGGCAGCACCTTGTCCAGCCACTTCGGCATCCACCACGTCCCCTTACCGAAGAGGAACATCAGCGCCGGGACGAACGTCATACGGATGAAGAAGGCGTCGAACAGCACACCCGCGCCGAGCGCGAAGCCGAAGATCTGAATGAACGGCAACGGCTGGAAAACGAAGGAGGCGAACACGCCGATCATGATCAGCGCCGCCGCCGTCACTACCTGGGCACCCAGCGAGAAGCCACCGATGACGGAATCCTCCACCGCGGTGTAACGAGAACCACGCGCCGCGGCCTGCGAATCGTGCAGGAAGCGTTCGCGCATGCGGGAGACGATGAACACCTGATAGTCCATGGCCAGGCCGAAGGTCACGCCGATGAGGAAGATCGGCACGAAGCTGACCAGCGGGCCCGGCGAGTGCCACAGATCCCACAGTCCCTCCTGCCAAAACAGCACAGTCACGCCGAAGGCCGCGCCCACGGAGAGCAGGAACCCGAGCGCCGCGATGAGCGTGACCACGATGGAGCGGAAAACCATCAGCAGCAGGATCAGCGCCAGACCCACCACGAGCCCCAGGTAGATCGGCATCGCGTCGGCCAGCTTGTCGGTGACATCCTGCTGGATCGCGGTCAGGCCCGTAATGCCGATCGTCGCGCCGGTCGCGGCCTCGATCTCCGCCTGCTGCGCCCGCAGCGTGTGGATCAGCTGCACGGTCCGGTCATCCGTCGGGCCTGCCTTCGGGGTCACCAGCAGCTGCGCTGCGGTTTCGTCCTCACTCATGCCGACGATCTGCGCGTTGACCACGTCCGCGTTCTGCCGCATCTGGTCCGCGGCGTACATGAACGTCGCTTGCGCCGGGCTCGGTTGATTGTCGGACGTCGGTTCCGTGCCGCCACGGTAAGGCTTCAGCGCCTCCGCATCCCCGCGGGCCTCGGAGCCGTCCACCACGACGAGCATCGGGGCGTTCTTGCCGCCGCCGAAGCCCTCTTCGAGCATCTCCGCGGACTTACGCTGCGTGGAAGTGACGTTCGCCGTCTTATCCGAGGGCAGCGCGAGCTCCAGGTTCAGCACCGGGATCGAGAGCCCGGCCAGCACCACCATCACCAGGGCGAGCATGAGCCCCGGGACGCGGTGCACTAGCTTCACCCAGCGCACGCTGAAAGTGTTCTTCTGCTTCTCCGGCGGCACGGCGCGGGCCTCGGTGTCGTGCGGGCAGGCTGCCTCCTTCTTGAACACCCGGTCCCCGAGCACGCCCAGCAGGGCGGGCAGCAGG
Organism: Corynebacterium sp. HMSC22B11; assembly: GCF_001815965.1. Classification (NCBI taxonomy): domain Bacteria; kingdom Bacillati; phylum Actinomycetota; class Actinomycetes; order Mycobacteriales; family Corynebacteriaceae; genus Corynebacterium; species Corynebacterium sp. HMSC22B11. The sequence goes on from NZ_KV823524.1 coordinate 21,366, forward strand.
GTCAGGGCCACCAGCACGGCGATGAAGACATTCGCCGCGGCCGCGTAGCCCATATATGTCAGGAAGGTGATGTTCGCCAGGCGGAGCGAGACCAGCGCGATAATCACCGTCAGGCCGGCGAAAACCACCGCCGAACCCGCAGTGCCGGTCGCCAACCCGATCGCATCCAGTCGGCTGCGCCCGTGCCGCAGCTCGTCGCGGTAGCGGGCCATGATGAACAGTGCGTAGTCGATACCGACCGCCAGGCCCAGCATGAGGCCCAGCGTGGGCGTCATAGAATTCAACGGCACGAAGAAGGTCGCGCCGACCGTCAACAGCGTGCCAATACCGATGCCAACCACCGCGGTGAGCAGCGGCAACCCGGCGGCAAGGAGGCTGGCGAAGGTCACCCACAGGATGATCATCGCCACCACCAGACCAGCGATCTCACTGATCGGTTCGACGGCGACGGGGTCCGCGAAGCCCAGACCACCGGCCTCGACGGTGAGCCCTGCGTCGCGAGAGATGTTCATCGCCTCGGTGACGGCGGCACGGTCCTTGTCGGTGACGTCCGCGGGGACGGGGACGTCGAAGCTGAAGCTCAGCACACCGGTGCGGCCGTCGTCGGACACGGCGCGGAGGGTGTGCGCGTCCAGCAGCGCGGTTTCGCGCGGTAGCCCCATCTCCGTTTCCTGCTTGACGAGCTCTTTTTGCAGCCCGTCGTTCATCGTCACGGGGTTGTGCAGCTGGAGGGTGTCGCCGAGATGCTCGACGTCCTGCTTGATGGCCTCGACGGTGCGGTCCATCGCCGCCATGTAATCGGGGTCCTTCAGCTGCTTGCCCTCCGGGGCCTGGAAGACGACGTTGACGATCGACTCCTCGCCAGGGTTGCCCATCTCGGGGAACTTCTCCTGGAGCAGCTCGGTGGCGTGCGTGGAAGGCATGTCGTCGATTTCAAAGACGTCGTTGAATCCCTTCTGGCCCGTGAGAGCGGCCGCGCCGATGCCGACGAGGACGACCAACCAGATGCCGATGGCGAGCCACTTACGAGTAAACGACCAGCGTCCGAGGTGAAACAGGAACTTCGCCACGAGCTAAGGCAGCCTTCCATGCCGGGAAAAGGGGTATGACTCCCAGCCTAGTGGGTCGTGGCTTAGGTGCCCTAAGCGTGTACGGACAGCTAGGCAGAATAAAAATCCCCGTCCGGGAGGGACGGGGATCGCGTTGCGGTGGTGGAGGGATTTGAACCCTCGGAGGTTTTACCCTCACTCGCTTTCGAGGCGAGTACCTTCGGCCGCTCGGACACACCACCAGGATCACAGCCAGGTGGCCATGAAAACCTTCGATAAGAGTAGCAAAACCGCACCCGCGCCCCAAAAGCCACGCCACCGCTTCGGCAACGACCTGTGCCGGTAGTGCCCCGGCGGCCCGTGCAGTAGTGCCCGGCTCCCCGCAGGGTTAGCGGAGCTTTTCGAAGAAACCCCTCAAGAGCTGCTCGCACTCCGGCTGCAGCACGCCCCCGCGCACCTCGGCCTTATGCAGCGGTGCCTCCCGCGGCAGGTCCCACACGCTGCCGCAGGCCCCGGTGCGGGGCTCGTAGGCACCGAACACGATGCGGCCCACCCGCGCCCCCAGCGCAGCTCCCGCGCACATCGCGCACGGTTCCAAGGTCACGACCAACGTGCAGCGCTCCAACCGCCAGGAATCCCCCAACACCTTGGTCGCCTGCCGCAGCGCGAGGACCTCCGCGTGCGCCAGCGGGTCGGCGTCCTGCTCCCGACGGTTCGTCGCGGTGGCCAGAACGGCGCCGTCGGCGTCGACGACCAGCGCACCGACCGGAACGTCCCCGGGTGACGTGGAATGAGCGACGTCGATGGCCTGGCGCATCAGCTCCTCATCAGCGACGTGCCCACCCTGCCGCGGCAGACCGCCCCCGATGAGACGTTCCGGCCCGGCGGGGCTACCTGGCTCAGTCGTCATCGTCCTCGTCATCAGGCAGGTTCGCGTCCAGAAGGTCGGAGAGCTCCTCGTCGAAGCCGAGCTCCTCGGCAACGCAGATCAGCTGCTCGGCCGGATAGTACTCCGGATCGTCGAAGACAACCGTGAGCAGTTGCTCGGAGACGCCCAGGTCCTCCAGCATGTCGAATTCGCCCTCTGGCCAGGCGGCATCGTTCTCGTCGGCCTCGTCGGCTTCTTCCTCTGTGGGAGTGTCGACGTCCAGCTCGTCGAGCATGTCGGTCGCCAGGTAATCATCGATCGCCGCGGTGGCGTCCGACATCAAAATCCCCACTCCACCGGGGACGGGGCGCACGATCGCGCCCCAGGAGTCCTCGATGCAGACCAGCCCCAGAACGGCACCTTCGGCGCGTTCGCTGCGGAGGTGGTCGACGAGGCTCTCGAGGGAATCGGTCGCGTCATCAGGCAGCTCGCGGAGCGCCCAGCCCTGCTCGGTGCTGGTCGCCACGACAGCGATCGTGTCGAAGGAGTCAGTGTTACTCATGTTTCGGATTTTAGCCGGTCACAGGGCGTGAGTCTGCACCGCTGGGGCACCCGCTGTGGTCGGCACTCCGGTTGCCGCGTGGGCTCCCGCAGTCCCCGGCGCGTGTCCGGGGCTTATGAGAGAATTAAAGCGTGAGTACGCAGCATGAATCCGAGTCCACCCGTCACCCTCTGCACCCGTCCCCGGGAACCCCGACCGCGTTCGAGCGTTTCCCGGTGTGTGTTCTGGGTCTGGGGCTGATCGGTGGCTCTCTGCTGCGTGATCTCGCGGACGACGGCTGGCCAGCGTTCGGTTGGAATCGTTCCGCGAAGACGGTGGATCAGGCTACTGAGGATGGTTACGACGTCTCCGGGGACCTCACCGCGACCTTGCAGCGCGCGGAACGGGAGGACGCCCTCGTCGTCCTCGGGGTTCCGGCTCCTGCGCTACCGGAGATTTTGGACGCCGTCGGCCAGCACGCCCCGAGCGTGGGCCTGACCGATGTGACCAGCGTGAAGGGCGAGGTCCAGGCGCTGGTCGAGGATCGCGGGATGGCTGATCGCTTCGTCGGCGGGCACCCGATGGCAGGAACTGCGCATTCGGGCTGGCGCGCGACCCTCAACGGGCTCTTTGACGGCGCCGTGTGGGTGGTCGCCTACGACCGGGCCGTCGCTGAGAACGAGCCACCGCGCGCGTGGTTCACCACCTTCGAGCGGGTGGTGCGCATGGCAGAGACTACTGGTGCGATCACAATCCCGAGCCGCTCGGGTGCGCACGACCGCGCGGTGGCCCGGATTTCCCACCTGCCGCATGTTTTCGCCGAGACCTTGGCGATGGTGGGCGACCAGGGCGGGCCGCTCAGCCTCGCCCTGGCCGCAGGGTCCTTCCGGGACACCACCCGGGTGGCTGGCACCGCCCCATCGCTGGTCCGGGCGATGTGCGAGGGCAACCGGGATGCGCTGATCGCGTGCTTCGATGAGGCCCTGGAGATCCTCAACCAGGCTCGCGAGGAGCTGGAGCACAAGGACCTCAGCGCGCTGACGGAGGCCGGCTATGCCGCCCGGAAGCGCTACGAGGCTACGACGAAGCACGGGGATGCCACGGATCCGCGCCCGGTGATCCGCGTGAGCCCCGGGGCGAAGGGCTGGGTGGACCAGCTACTCAGCGCGGAGTCCATCGGCGCACGCATCGAGATTTTCTAGGGGTTAAGTAGCAAAAGGGGATGCGGACGGGATCTTGGAGGATTC
>NZ_KV823525.1:0-8881 GCF_001815965.1 Corynebacterium sp. HMSC22B11
ATCGGTCTGGCACTTGACAAAAACATAGGGACACGTTTCTACGTCAACCCACCACCCCCGGGTTTACCTGCCGTTCACCGACGGTCGCTGACCAGTTCACCATGGGCGGCTAACGTGATTTCAAAAGATACTTCCTTAACCTTAGCGTCAGGTTCCTGCAGTTCCACCAGCGAAAGCGGTGGAACTGCACCGAAGATAAAGGACGTCGCTGTGACAACCTCACCAGAAGCACCGAATACTTCGAAAACTCCGATGGCTCGCAGGCTTCTCAAGAAGGTCCCGCCTCAGATCCGAATTATCTTCGTCGTCCTCGGATTACTCCTGATCTTCGGGCTGTTCTCCCTAGGGATGCAACTGTTCATGCTCCTGGTCGTAGTGATGTCGGAAGTGCCGTGGGTCGCATCAGGGATTCTCCTCGGGATCTTCCTCATACTGCTCCTCCCAAGCAAGGGGTGGACCGTGTTCGGTACCCTCCTGTTCATAGTCGGGGCCATCGTCAGCGCGATCGCGGACGTCCCTGGCAACCCGATCTACAACGCGCCGTTTGAGGCACTGTTCCTCAACGAGGGCGAATACCTCTCCGCTAGCGTCATCATCGAGCACCCCACCCAAGGCGAAACAGCCGTCACCCCCGACAACATCATCGTGGATGCAGAGGGCAACGAGCTCCGCGACATCAACGACTTCCTCACGTTCCTCTACCGCCTGGTTCTGTATTCCGTCATCTACGGCGTACTCATCACGCTGCGCGGCTTCCTCGCGAAAATGAAAACCACATCCACGAGCGCCTCCCCTCGCAAGAAAGGGAACGACGAGGCTCACCTCAAGACGCCTTAGGCACGTCGGCGGCGCATCACCATCAACAACGCCATACCCGCCACAACAGTCACGGCCGCCAACGCGGCTGGCACAACCTCAGCCCCCGTGCGGGCCAACGCTCCCCCAGCCTCCGATGCGGTGCCTGCGTTATCGGTTCCACCAGCGTCCGATGGGGTGCTTGCGTTATCGGTGCCGTCAGCGTTGTCGGTGGCGTCCGGTTGCGCTGGGTCGGCTGGCTGCCTGCTGGGGTTTTGTGTTTGCGCTGGTCAGGTCCACGTCGTTAGTGCCATGAGGGCCACCATTGTCGTGGCTGTCATATCTCTTGTGGGATTTTTGTGGGATTCTGGCCCCCATGGTTTTTCTTGACGATGCTGACACCTACCCCGTCGTCGATCAGGAGCGTGTGCCGGCAGAGGAGTGCGGAATTCTCGGGGCGGCGCAGCAGGCGCCGCGGGAACTGCGCATCGAGCACTCGACGATCCAGCTCGAACACCCCGGGCAAGTCGAGCACGAAGCGGTGTGCGGGGATCAGTAGAAGGCCACCTCGGCGCCCCCGTACTCCACGACGGTGTAACCCTCGGTCTCGGTGGCGGCGAACTGCAGGCCCCGACCGTGCTCACGATCCTCCGCCAGCCAGAAGGACACCCCGAAGCGCCAGCGTTCCAGGGGTTCGGACAGCACGCACACGCTGGTCAGCTCAGGTACCTCACCGTCCGGAAATTCCTCCCGGATCCGCTCCCGTGCTACCGCCAACCACTCCGGTGCCTCTTCGAGAGCCTCAGCGATGCGCGCCGTCATCTCCGGTGACAGGGGAACGTAAGCCGCATCGAGGTCATCGGAGAGGATGAGGCGGACCTGCCACTCGCCCGGAATCTCGACGAGCGTCTCGAAATCGTGGAACTCGTAGTTCATGGTGTCTAGTGACCGCGGATGGCGGTGTCCTCCATCATCTCGACGTCATACTGCGAGATCTCGGCGGCCGGGGGCGGTGCGCAGGTCGCCGTGGAGGTCCTCGCACTCCAAGACGGCGTCCGCGTCCACAGGCTCCCGCAACCGGTTACTTCGGGATCCCCGAAGGTGGCATTGACTTGTCATGGGGTGATCTTTGGGGCCACAAATCCGTCAATGAGCGGCCCCGACCAGGAGCCCACATTCCAGACACTTTCCTCGATGAATTGGAAGAAAATGGATGTAAGGCTCTCGTTGAAGGCCGCGATTGGTCCTGTGAGCGCACTCGCCATGATAGAGCTTCCCTTGTGATGAAAACGGTTTGCCGTACTTGTGTTTACAAGAATATAACCGCTCAGAGATTAGGTGGCTGCCCTTAAAGCGCAAGATTTCTCGAGCGATTGTCATGGGCGGTTACCCCTGGAGAGCCTTTTCCGTTTTGTGTTTTGTCTGGCTCGCTATTCTGGCGGGCAAGATCGAAGCCGTCCCCATGAGAGGGCAATGACAACAGCACGTGAATAGCCTCCTCGCTAGTTGAACCAGTCAGGCAGCTAAATCGCAGTTCGCGCGCGTTTGTATCCCTCGTGCTATGAAAGTTTCGCAGAACACCATGTCGGCCAGGCTGTCGCGGAATGCCCGCAGCTTCGCCACCGGTGTGGACTTTGCCGCGATCAGCCGGTCCGCCTCAGCGCGCAGCTCGTCCAAAAACAGCGGGCCAATGGTCTTTAGAATGTTCTTCTCGCTGGTGTAGTGCTCACCGTCATCCCGGCGGGCCTCCTTGGACTTCACCAGTTGGAACATCGACCCAAACAAGGCAGGGCTGATGTTCGTCCAACGGAACCGGCACGCATTCAGCAGCGCATCGCGCATCTCCGGGGTGAAGAACTGCGTGGGCATCGTCTCCGCGAAGATCGCCCCGTTGATGTACGGAAAACGCGCCATGGAATCCGGCACCCGGCGGCGCTGAGCCTCCGGGGTATTCAGCACCTCAAACAACGCACCAAGCTGGCTTCCCAAGTTCTCGCTGGTGGTGTGCTCCAGAACGAAGCGATAGAAGAGATCCTGCTCAATGACCCCGGAGTCCTCGGCGAACAGCAGGAACAGCAGACGGGTCAGATACATCGACGTCACCTGGACGGCGGCGTCTTCGTCCTCAGGGTTGGTCGGGGCCTCATCGCCGACTTCCTCGTCGACCTCGTCGCCGACCATTGCGGTGAACAGGTCGGCCATCAGGCGTGATGCCTGGATCGAGGCCTCCTGCTGCTCCTCCCGCGTGAGGGTCTCCTCGTAACCGGCGAGGAACTTCAGCTCATCGACGTGCTCGGTGACCTCCGCGAGCGGGAACTCAATGTCGAAGCGCTGCTCTGCCGAGCCGAGCCGCACCAAACGGAGGCGCTCGAAGTCGCTGGCGAGAATGTAACGGGGCTGCTCGGACGGCGTAATCGTGCCGCCGAGCAGGTAGTCGCGTGCCTGATCCACCGCGACCTGGAGATCGACCCCCGGCTTCTTCGCCTCCCCGATCACCACACCCGGCCAAAACAGGTCAATATAGCCGGTCTTGCCGGTGCTCGCTCGCCGGGCGTCCTGCTCGAACAGGTCCATGCGGGAGGCGGTCACGCCGAAGCATTCGAAAAGCTCGGTCCAGTAGCTCTGCGCGTACTTGCGCTCAAGTCCGCCCTCGTCGTCGTTGCCCCAGCCGTCGAGGCGTTCCCGCCATCGCAGCTTGAAGCAGTCAAGGTTCTGGCGCATGGTCGCGCGGTCCAGGCGAAGTGCGGTTGGAGAAGTCACGCTCTCACCATAGACAACGCACCAGACACGGGCCGCATGTTCGAATACTCCCGCATCACATAGCAGGTCCGGGCGGATCCCGCCCTTCTCGGATAACGACGTGTCAGCGCCCGCGGTTACCGCCCGCCGTACCGTGCCCGGGGAGTGTCTGCACCGGATTCTAAGCTGGGGTCAGCGCCTGCCTAGGCCGGATGACGTCATTAAAAAACCACAGCACCTCAACCGCTATGAGGTGGGCAGTTAATTCTCGAGCAACTCATCGAGAAGCCTGCGTACCCGAGTGTCGATCTCATCGCGGATCAGGCGCATCCGCTCGATGCCCTCGATGCCCCGCTGGGACGGCTCGTCGATCACCCACCGCTCGCACGTGCCGTGAGCATCCTCAGGTAGCTCCAACTGGGCGTCCTCACCGAGAATGACGGTGCGGTCGACCTCCCGCAGTAGCCGCGGGTCGATCCCCTTCGCGGTTCCGCCGGACATGTCGGCCCCGACCTCACTGATAGCCTCGACAGATTCGGCGTTGAGCTTGTGGCCAGGCCTGGTGCCGGCAGACCGGATCTCGACCCGATCGCCAGCATGCTGAGCGGCCAGGGCTGCGGCCATCTGGGACTTGCCGCCGTTGCTTACGCAGACAAACAGAACTCTCGGACGGGTACTCATGAGATGGCATTCTCCTTCTCCGATGCAGCAGTCTGTGAAGACGATGCGGGGGATGCGGGCAGGGTCGGATCCTGGGAGAAGAGTTTCGGCCCCAACCACAGCATGACGTAGACCAGGCCGACGAGCACCGGGACCTCGATCAGCGGCCCGATGGTGCCGGCCAGCGCCTGCGCGGAGTTCGCCCCGAAGGTACCGACCGCCACGGCGATGGCCAGCTCGAAGTTATTTCCTGCGGCCGTGAACGACACCGACGCCGACTGCGCGTAGTTCATCCCCGACATCTTCGTGACCACCAGCGCGAGGGCGAACATGCCCACGAAGTAGATCAGCAGCGGCACCGCGAGACGAGCCACGGTCCACGGTTGGGAGGTGATTTGCTCGCCTTGCAGGGAAAACAGCAGCACGATGGTATACAGCAGGCCGAGCAACGCCAGCGGGGAGATCGCGGGCAAGAAGGTGTCCTCGTACCAGGCACGGCCCTTGGTCTTCTCACCGATGAGTCGAGAGAGCACTCCGGCCAACAGCGGGATGCCGAGGAAGACGAGCACGGAGGTGGCGATGGACCAGAAGGAAAACTCGGCCGAGGTGGTCGCCAGCCCCAGCCAGGAGGGCAGGATCTGGAGGTAGAACCAACCAAGCACGCTGAACATAATCACCTGGAACACCGAGTTGATGGCCACCAGCACGGCCGTGGCCTCCCGATCACCACACGACAGGTCCGACCAGACGAGCACCATCGCGATGCACCGAGCCAGGCCGACAATGATCAGCCCCGTGCGTAACTCCGGCTGATCCGGCAGGAAGATCCAGGCCAGAGTAAACATGAAAGCCGGGCCGACCAGCCAATTAAGGACGAGGGAAACGGTCATCAGGCGTTTATCGGCGACGATCTCCCGGGTCTTGTCGTAACGAACCTTCGCCAACGGCGGGTACATCATCACCAGCAAGCCAAGGGCGATCGGCAGGGATATTCCGCCGACCTCCAGGGCGCCCAGAGCGTCACTAATACCGGGGAACGCCCGGCCCAGGAATAGGCCAACAGCCATGGCCAGAAGGATCCACACCGGCAGGAAGCGATCTAAAAAGGACATGCGCGGGCGATGGGAAACAGTCATAAGACCCCTTTTACATATTGATGGTCATCGATACTAAAAGTAATCTTCATATAGATGACCGTCAATATAGGATGGCTGTTATGACCCTCCCGCAGATCCTTCCACTCACTGATCTTGCCTCCTGTTGCTCGCTCGGTTCTGGCCCCCTGACCGAGCATCAGGCCGAGCGTTATGCCACCTTGTTCAAGGTGCTGGCCGATCCTGCCCGCCTGCGGCTGCTGTCGAGGTTGGCGGCCGAGGGATGCGGCCCGGTCAGTGTCGGGGAGCTAACAGAGAGGTCTGGGTTGAGTCAGCCGACTGTGTCTCACCACCTCAAACGATTGACTGAAGCCGGCCTGCTAGAGAAGGTGCGAGTAGGCCGGACGGTCACCCACCAGGTCCGCCCGGAACTGTTCGCAGAGCTGCGCACCGTGCTGCAGATGGACTGACCCGCCACCAACGAGCAGGACACGATCACACATGTGATCACCAAGCACGCCGAGGCGATCGCCACACCGTTGCGCGGGGCGTGTCTGCACCGGGTTCTAAGCTGGCGTTAGCGCCTGCTTGAGGCGGGCGACGTCGCTAAAAAACACAGCACCACAACCACAACACCACACGGAAGGCGAGAGCATGACGGAAGAGACGAAGAAAAACGACTCCCTAGCGGAGGCGATGGACACCGCCTACGAGGCGGGCATCGAGATGCGGCGTGCGGTCATGGGCGATGATTTCGTGGACGCCGCGCTGGAACGCAACGCGGGTAAGGACGGCGAGGAGCTGCAGAAGCACATCTCCGCGACCGTCTGGGGCTCCATCTGGAACCGGCCCGGCCTGGAGAAGCGGGATCGCAGCCTGCTGAATATTGGCATGCTCGTCGCGCTGCGGGCCACCGGTGAGCTGCGCGGACACGTCCGCGGCGGCCTGCGTAATGGGCTGACCCGCGAAGAGATCACCGAAGCCGTGCTGCACACCGCCGGGTACTGCGGGGCGCCTGCAGCACTGAGTGCGATGAAGGTCGTCCAGGAGGTACTGGAGGAGGAGCTCGGGCCGAAGGGAAGCTAGCCCAGCGCGCTAGCTGCCCAGCGCGCTAGTTGTTGAGCGCGTCCTCCAGGTAGCGGTCGCGACCTGCCCACAGGCCGGCGAGGAACTGCAGCACCACCAGGGCCACCAGGCCAGCCATGACGACGGACCACGGCTGGGCCACTCCCCCGCCGGAGAGCACGTCATGCAGCGCGCCCGCGCCGACCGGGCCGATCGCGGAGCAGGTATAGCCCGCGGTCTGGCTGAGCGCGCCCAGCCCCGCCGTGCCCGCCACCGTGCGGGTGCGCAGCATCGCCAGGGAGAACGCAATACCCGTGGCAGTGCCGTGCCCAATACCGAAGAACACCGCGAAAGCCATGCCCAAGTGCGCTGGCGCGAAGTACATGCCCGCCAGGCCCACGCCCAAACCCAGGGAGCCGATGGAGGTCGCCCACACCTGGCTCCTGGTCCGGTGCACGAGGATGCTCACCGCCAGGGCGCACGGGATCGCCACCAGGTTCACGACGGTGAGCATCTCGCCGCCCGCGTTCTCCCCGCGGCCCTGCTCCAGGAACATCGTCGGCAGCCACGCGTTGACCGTGTAGAAGAGCACGGAGAGCACCGCGAAGTACACGCTCACCGCCCACGCCAGCGGGGAGCGCAGCATGCTGCTCATCGCAATCGCCGGTGGGGCCGCCTTCGCACTGGATGCCGCGCCGGAAGCGTCGGTGGAATTCTCCGCCGCGCCAGAAGCATCGGCGGTCTCCTCCCCCGCGCTGGCACCCTCCGCAGCGCCGGACGCCCCGCCATTCTCCGTGAGCTGCACCGTCGCCGCCGGGGTGCCCGGCCGCAGCTTCACCTTTCCAACCTGTGGCAGCCATAGCGGCAGCGCAATCACCGCGAGGATCCCCCAGCTCAGCAGGGCGATCCGCCAGGACCCCGTGGCCCGGGCGATCGGCAGCGTCAGTCCACTGGCCAAGGCCGGGCCCGCATACAGGCTCACGGTGTACACGCCCATGAGAATGCCGCCCTTATCCGGGTAGCGCGCCTTAATAAACGCCGGCAGCAGCACATTGCCGATGGTGATCGCCACGCCCACCACGGCCATGCCGATGAAAAGCGCAGTAGCGCTAGGCACCAGGCGGATCGCGAACCCCACCATCAGGATCACGAGGGCCGCGAGGATAGTGCGGGCCAGCCCGAACCGACGTCCCCACCCTGGGGCGCGCATGGAAAGAAGGACAAACGCGAGCAGCGGAACCGTCGTCAACAGGCCCGCCGCGGTGGCGCCGAGCGCGAGATCACTACGGATATCGGGGATCACGAAGGCCACGGAAATGATCGCCGGGCGCAGATTCAGCCCGACAAAGAAGATCCCCAGCAGGGCGATCAACATGCTGGGGCGGGCGGCGCGCTGTGCACGCCCTGTGGGTGCGCCGGTGGGTTCGGTCATCTCGCGTGGCTCTCCTTCGCTCGTCTCGGGGGTTGGTGGCCGGTGGCTGGTTCTCACCAACGCCTGCCGGCAGCCCCAAGCAGCTTAGCCAACACTAAAACCGCCTCAACCAGGAGGCGTGAGCCTAGGCGAGCAGGTACTCCTGCGCGAGCACAACCGCCGCCATCAGCAGCACAAAGACCCCGAAGGCGCGCTTCAACTTCGCTGCCGGGATATGCGAGCCCAGCAGCGTGCCAAGGATCGTGCCAGCCATCGCAAGCCCGGTGAGGCTGCCGAGGGCCTGCCAGTCGACGTCCACGTGAAGGATGTGGGAGAGGAACCCCGAGGCCGACTGCATCGACACGACCAGCAGCGAGGTGCCCACCGCGGCGGGCATGGTGAAGCCCACGAGCAGTGCCAGGGCCGGGACGACGAGGAAGCCGCCGCCCGCTCCGACCAGCCCGGAGATCACGCCGATGCCAAGTGCTGCGAGGACGATCTTCACCTTCTGCGCCCGGGTCAGTGGCAGGGTCGCTGCGGTTCCTACGCTGCTCGGGGTCGCTTTCCCGTCCGTGGCGCTCGGTGCTGCTGGTGCGGACGGCTTCCTGCCGCGGACCATGCCGATGCCGGAGGCGATCATCACGATGGCGAAGATCGTCATGACGACGATGCCGGGCAGCAAGGCGGTCAGTTGCCCGCCCGCGAAGGCACCCAGCATCGCCAGCCCACCGAAGACGACGCCCGTCCCCCACCGGACGTTGCCCTTTTTATGTCCCCGTTCCCGCTGTTCCTTGGTCGGCCGGGCGTGCAGGAAAGTCGAGAACAGGCTGGTGAGCCCGACGATGAACAGGGAGCCAGTGATGGATTCCTGGGTGGGCCAGCCCGCGATATAGCTGAGGATGGGCACCATGAGGATTGCCCCGCCACCGCCGAAGAGCCCAATGGTGATGCCAACGAGGATGGCAAGGACGTGGGCGGTGATCAGTGCAGCGGACAATCTTTCACTTCCTGGCTTAAGGGTGGTGCCGAAAGTTCTCTTAACTCTTGTGCCATCCATGCTAGATGGCGCTGTGAGCGTGGCTCACGGGTTAAGGGTCAAAAAGTGTGTCCGGAATCG
>NZ_KV823526.1:0-959 GCF_001815965.1 Corynebacterium sp. HMSC22B11
GCTGTACGGATTTACCAATACAGCGGGCCACACGCTTACACCACAATCCAATCAGTGGCTCGGCTACCTTCCTGCGTCACCCCATCGCTTGACTACAACAGATCAGGTCCCACGCATCCCAACACAACACACACAAAGTGCATGAAGCATCGTTCAGGGCGGTTAGTATCACTGCTTCACCATTGGTCGCACACATACGGGTACGGGAATATCAACCCGTTAACCATCGACTACGCCTGTCGGCCTCGCCTTAGGCCCCGACTCACCCTGGGAAGATTAACTTGACCCAGGAACCCTTAGTCATCCGGCGGATGAGTTTCCCACTCATCATTCGCTACTCATGCCTGCATTCTCACTCGCATAACCTCCAGCACTGGGTTACCCCGCACCTTCAACGGATCACACGACGCTCCCCTACCAACCCAACACACAACGTGTTGAGTTCCGCGGCTTCGGCGGTGTACTTGAGCCCCACTACATTGTCGGCGCAAAACCACTCGACCAGTGAGCTATTACGCACTCTTTCAAGGATGGCTGCTTCTAAGCCAACCTCCTGGCTGTCTAAGCGATCCCACATCCTTTTCCACTTAGTACACTCTTAGGGGCCTTAACCGGCGATCTGGGCTGTTTCCCTCTCGACAACGAAGCTTATCCCCCGCTGTCTCACTGCCGCGCTCTCACTTCACAGTATTCGGAGTTTGGCTGATGTCGCTAAGATAGTAGTCCCGCTAAACCAACCAGTAGCTCTACCTCCATGAAGAAACACACGACGCTGCACCTAAATGCATTTCGGGGAGAACCAGCTATCACGAAGTTTGATTGGCCTTTCACCCCTACCCACAACTCATCCCCTCAGTTTTCAACCTAAGTGGGTTCGCGCCTCCACGACGTCTTACCATCGCTTCACACTGGTCATGGGTAGATCACTCCGCTTCGGGTCCAGGACATGCCACTAAAAA
>NZ_KV823527.1:0-52380 GCF_001815965.1 Corynebacterium sp. HMSC22B11
CTGGCACTTGACAAAAACATAGGGACACCCCCCCTCCCCGCGCACAGCAAAAGGCCTCAGGGTTTTAAAACCCTGAGGCCTTAAACCTCTAGGCCCAAGCCTAGAACCCCTAAGCCTTAGTGCAGGCCGAGGTCATCCAGCGGGACGGACGCGCCGGTGAACTCACCGTAGCCCTCGTCACCGTAGAAACCGTCACCGAAGGTCGACGGCAGCGTGAACGCCGCAGCGCGAGCCTCCTCGGTCGGCTGGACCTGGATGTTGCGGTAGCGGGCGATACCCGTACCAGCCGGGATCAGCTTACCGATGATCACGTTCTCCTTGAGACCGATGAGCTTATCGGAACGCTTGTTGATCGCAGCGTCCGTCAGCACGCGAGTGGTCTCCTGGAAGGAGGCGGCGGACAGCCAGGACTCGGTTGCCAGGGAAGCCTTGGTGATACCCATGATCTCGGCGCGAACCTCGACCGGGCGGCCACCCGTCTTCACGGCCTCCTTCGACGCGGCCACCGCGTCGGAGTGATCCACCAGGGAGCCCGGCAGGTACTCCGTGGAGCCGGAGTCGATGACCGTCACGCGGCGCAGCATCTGCCGCACGATGATCTCGATGTGCTTGTCGTGGATAGCCACACCCTGATCGCGGTACACCTTCTGCACCTCGTTGATCAGGTGCTGCTGCACGCCACGGCGACCCATCACGCGGAGCACCTCGTGCGGATCCGCAGCGCCCTTCAGCAGCTGCTGGCCCATCTTCACGTGGTCACCGTCGCGGAGCGGACGCTCCACGCCACCGGTGCCCAGCGTTGCCAGGCCCTGACGCTTCGACAGCTTCTCGTACACAACCTCCTCGGAACCATCGTCCGGGATGATCGTGAGGGTGAAGAACGCGTCGTCGTCCTCGATCTTGATCTTGCCGTCCACGGAAGCGATCGGGGACTTCGCCTTCGGAACACGAGCCTCGAACAGCTCCTGAACACGCGGCAGACCACCCGTAATATCGCCACCAACACCACCGAGGTGGAAGGTACGCATCGTCAGCTGGGTACCCGGCTCACCAATGGACTGGGCAGCCACGATACCGACAGCCTCGCCGATCTCGACCTTCTTACCCGTCGCCATGGACTTGCCGTAGCAGGTGGAGCACACGCCGGTGGCGGTGCCACAGGTCATGACGGAGCGGGCCTTCACGGTCTCCACACCAGCCTTGACCAGCTCAGCCAGCTCCAGCTCGCCGATGATCGCACCGGCCTCGCAGACAACCTCGCCGTTCGCGCCGATGGCGTCGGCGGCCAGGAAGCGGCCCAGCACGGAGGTCTCGACGAAGTCCGCGCGAGCGAACTCGCCGGTCTTCTCGCCGTTGGCGTCCAGCACCGGGGTGCAGACGTCCAGAACAACGCCCTGCTTGGTGCCACAGTCGTCCTCGCGGACGATGACGTCCTGCGCGACGTCCACCAGACGACGGGTGAGGTAACCGGAGTCAGCGGTACGCAGTGCCGTATCCGCCAGACCCTTACGGGAACCGTGGGAGTTGTTGAAGTACTCGAGCACGGACAGGCCCTCACGGAAGGAGGTCTTCACCGGGCGGGTGATGTAGTCACCGCGGGAGTTCGTGACCATGCCCTTCATGCCGGCCAGGGTCCAGATCTGGCGCATGTTACCGGCAGCACCGGACTTCACGATCATCGGGATCGGGTTGTCATCCGGGTAGAGCTTCTCCACCGACTCACCGACGAAGTCCGTTGCTTCCTTCCACAGGTCAACCAGGGACTGGTAGCGCTCGGACTCGTTGATCTTGCCTCGAGCCAGCTTCTTCTCGATGCGCTGTGCCTTGGCCTCGTACTCGTCGAGGATCTCCTGCTTATTCGGCAGAACCAGCACGTCGTGCATGGTGATGGTCACACCGGAGCGGGTTGCCCAGTAGAAGCCAGCGTCCTTCAGCTTGTCCACCGTCTGCGCGACGGTGATCATCGGGTACTTCGCTGCCAGGTCGTTAATGACGACGGCCTGGTTCTTCTTGTCCATCACGCCTTCGACGTACGGGTAGTTCCACGGCAGCAGCTCGTTGAACTGCACGCGGCCCAGGGTGGTCTCGGCGGTCCAGGTCTGGCCCTTCTGCCAACCATCCGGGAACTGCTCCGCCTCAACCTCAGCCGGCGGGCGGAGGTGGTCGATGCGGACGTGGATCGGGGCCTGCAGGCCAAGCACACCACGGTCGTAGGCCATGATGGCCTCCGCCAGGGAGGTGTACACGCCGGTTGCCGGGCCCTGGTCGGTGGCCTCGGTGAAGGCACCCTGGCCGCCGAACTCCTCCTTGCCCTTGGTCAGGGTCAGGTAATACAGGCCGGTGACCATGTCCAGACGCGGCATAGCCAGTGGCTTACCGGACGCCGGGGACAGGATGTTGTTGGAAGCCAGCATCAGGATGCGAGCCTCAGCCTGTGCCTCGTCGGACAGCGGCAGGTGGACTGCCATCTGGTCACCATCGAAGTCCGCGTTGAAGGCCTCACAGGCCAGCGGGTGCAGCTGAATAGCCTTACCCTCAATCAGCACGGGCTCGAAGGCCTGGATACCCAGGCGGTGCAGCGTTGGTGCACGGTTCAGCATCACCGGGTGCTCGGCGATGGCCTCTTCCAGAACGTCCCAGACCTCTGGGCGCTGGCGCTCAACCATGCGCTTCGCGGACTTGATGTTCTGCGCGTAGGACTTCTCCACCAGGCGCTTCATCACGAAAGGCTTGAACAGCTCCAGGGCCATCAGCTTCGGCAGACCACACTGGTGCAGCTTCAGCTGCGGACCAACGATAATCACCGAACGGCCGGAGTAGTCCACACGCTTACCCAGCAGGTTCTGGCGGAAGCGGCCCTGCTTACCCTTCAGCAGGTCGGAGAGGGACTTCAGCGGACGGTTGCCCGGGCCGGTGACCGGACGGCCGCGGCGGCCGTTGTCGAACAGCGCGTCCACGGACTCCTGCAGCATGCGCTTCTCGTTGTTCACGATGATCTCAGGGGCGCCGAGATCCAGCATGCGCTTCAGGCGGTTGTTGCGGTTGATGACGCGGCGGTACAGGTCGTTCAGGTCGGAGGTCGCGAAGCGGCCACCGTCCAGCTGAACCATCGGGCGCAGCTCCGGCGGGATGACCGGGATGCAGTCCAGGACCATGCCGGCCGGGTCGTTGCCGGAGCGCAGGAACGCAGCGACAACCTTCAGGCGCTTCAGGGCGCGCAGCTTGCGCTGGCCCTTGCCGTCGCGGATGACCTCACGCAGGGACTCGGCCTCGGCCTCGAGGTCGAAGTTGCGGATCAGGGTCTGGATAGCCTCCGCGCCCATGCCGCCGGTGAAGTAATCCTCGTAGCGGTCGAGCAGCTCCTCGTAGAGGGTCTCGTCCGCGATCATCTGCTTCGGGGCGAGCTTGACGAAGGTGTTCCAGATCTCGTCGAGGCGCTCCACCTCGCGCTCAGCGCGCTCACGGATGTGGCGCATCTCGCGGTCAGCGGCGTTCTGCACCTTCTTCTTGGCGTCGGCCTTCGCGCCGGCAGCCTCGAGCTCCGCGAGGTCCTCCTCGAGAGTCTTGGCACGGTCGGCCAGCTCCGCGTCGCGGTCCTGCTCGACCTCCTTCTTCTCGAGCAGCATCTCTGCCTCGAGGGTCGTCTGGTCGTTGTGACGAGCCTCCTCATCGACAGAGGTGATGATGTTGGCCGCGAAGTAGATGATCTTCTCGAGATCCTTCGGGGCCAGATCCAGCAGGTAGCCGAGGCGGGACGGAACGCCCTTGAAGTACCAAATGTGGGTCACCGGAGCGGCCAGCTCGATGTGGCCCATGCGCTCACGGCGAACCTTGGACTTGGTCACCTCGACGCCACAGCGCTCACAGATGATGCCCTTGTAGCGGACACGCTTGTACTTACCGCAGGAGCACTCCCAGTCGCGGGTCGGCCCGAAAATGCGCTCGCAGAACAGACCGTCCTTCTCTGGCTTGAGGGTGCGGTAGTTGATCGTCTCGGGCTTCTTTACCTCGCCGCGCGACCAGCGACGGATGTCATCGGCCGTGGCCAGGCCAATGCGTAGTTCGTCGAAGAAGTTGACGTCCAGCACGTGGACTTCCTTTCCCCTCCAAGAATGTGGAGGGCCATTGTGGGTGAACCTAGGTCAGAATCTGAAAGTGTGCGAAGCCTTGAGCGTTAGCCAACGTCGATGTCGGCGTCTGGACGCTCATCGCGCTGCAGGTTAATACCCAGCGCTGCGTTTGCGGACTCAAGCTCGTCGTCATCATCGGAGGACAGCTCCATCGGGGTGCCGTCCGCGGCCAGAACCTCAACGTTCAGGCACAGGGACTGCAGCTCCTTGAGGAGGACCTTGAAGGACTCTGGGATACCCGGATCCGGGATGTTCTCGCCCTTCACGATCGCCTCGTAGACCTTCACGCGGCCCACCACGTCATCGGACTTGATGGTCAGAAGCTCCTGCAGGGTGTAGGCGGCACCGTATGCCTGCATTGCCCACACCTCCATCTCGCCGAAGCGCTGGCCACCGAACTGGGCCTTACCACCCAGCGGCTGCTGGGTAATCATGGAGTAAGGACCGGTGGAACGGGCGTGAATCTTCTCGTCGACCAGGTGGTGCAGCTTCAGCATGTACATGTAGCCCACGGAGATCGGGTGCTCGTATGGCTCACCAGTACGGCCGTCGATCAGCTGCGCCTTACCGAAGTCATCCACCAGGCGGATACCGTCGCGGTTCGGGCGCGAGGAGCGCAGCAGACCGGACAGCTCGGCGTTGGACGCACCGTCGAACACCGGGGTGGAGGTCAGGGAGTCGGCCGGAACGTCGTAGAGCTCCTCCGGCAGCGTCTCCAGCATCGCCTTGATCTTCGGGTCCTCGGAGTTGGTGTCGACCTGCCAACCGGCCTTCGCCAGCCAGCCCAGGTGCACCTCCAGGACCTGACCAATGTTCATACGACGCGGCACACCGTGGGTGTTCAGGATGATGTCCACCGGGGTACCGTCCGGCAGGAACGGCATGTCCTCCTGCGGCAGGATCTTGCCGACGACACCCTTGTTGCCGTGGCGGCCGGCGAGCTTATCGCCGTCCTGGATCTTGCGCTTCTGGGCGACGTAGACGCGGACCATCTCGTTGACGCCAGCGGCGAGGTCGTCGTCGTCCTCACGGGAGAAGACGCGCACGCCGATGACCTTGCCGGTCTCACCGTGCGGGACCTTCATGGAGGTATCGCGAACCTCGCGTGCCTTCTCACCGAAGATGGCGCGCAGCAGGCGCTCCTCCGGGGTCAGCTCCGTCTCACCCTTCGGGGTGACCTTACCGACGAGGATGTCACCGTCGCGGACGTCCGCACCGATGCGGACGATACCGCGCTCGTCGAGGTCAGCAAGGACGTCCTCGCCGACGTTCGGGATGTCGCGGGTGATCTCCTCCGGGCCCAGCTTGGTGTCGCGGGCGTCGATCTCGTACTCCTCGATGTGGATCGAGGTCAGCACGTCCTCCTCAACCATGCGCTGGGAGAGGATGATCGCATCCTCGTAGTTGTGGCCCTCCCACGGCATGAAGGCGACGAGCAGGTTCTTGCCCAGCGCCATCTCACCGTTATCGGTGCCCGGGCCGTCGGCGATGACCTGGCCGGCCTCGACGCGGTCGCCCTGGTTAACCAGCGGCTTCTGGTTGTAGCTGGTGCCCTGGTTGGTGCGCTCGAACTTGCGCAGCATGAAGGTATCGCGGATGCCCTCATCGTCCATGATGGTGATGTAGTCAGCGGAGACGTACTCCACCACACCAGCCTTCGGGGCGATGATCAGGTCACCGGCGTCGTAGGCAGCGCGCTGCTCGATACCGGTACCGACGTACGGGGCCTCGGCGCGCAGCAGCGGCACAGCCTGACGCTGCATGTTCGCACCCATGAGGGCACGGTTGGCGTCGTCGTGCTCCAGGAACGGAATCATCGCGGTTGCGACGGAGACCATCTGGCGCGGGGAGACGTCCATGTAATCCACCTGGCTTGCCGGGACGACCTCCACGTCGCCCCCGCGCAGACGGACCTCAATCTGGTCCTCGGTGAACTTCATGTCCGCATCGAAAGGCGTATTCGCCTGAGCGATGACGTGACGGTCCTCTTCGTCAGCGGTGAAGTACTCGACCTCGTCGGTGATCTGACCATCGACGACGCGACGGTACGGCGTCTCGATGAAACCGAACGGGTTCACGCGGGCGTAGGAGGACAGGGAACCGATCAGACCAATGTTCGGACCCTCTGGGGTCTCAATCGGGCACATGCGGCCGTAGTGAGACGGGTGAACGTCGCGGACCTCGAGGCCAGCACGCTCACGGGACAGACCACCCGGACCCAGCGCGGACAGACGGCGCTTGTGGGTCAGGCCGGACAGGGAGTTGTTCTGGTCCATGAACTGGGACAGCTGCGAGGTACCGAAGAACTCGCGGATCGCTGCCGAGACCGGACGCACGTTGATCAGGGAGGTCGGGGTGATGGACTCGGCGTCCTGCGTGGTCATGCGCTCGCGGACGACGCGCTCCATGCGGGACAGGCCAACCCGGACCTGGTTCTGGATCAGCTCGCCGACCGTACGCAGGCGGCGGTTACCAAAGTGGTCGATGTCGTCGACCTCGATCGGGATCTCCACGCCCTCCGGGGAGGTCATGGTGCGTTCGCCCGCGTGCAGGCGAACGAGGTACTCGATCGTGGTGAGGATGTCTTCCTCGGTCAGGGTCATGGTGCCGTCGGTGTCGCCACCGAGGCCGAGCTTGCGGTTGACCTTGTAGCGGCCGACCTTCGCCAGGTCGTAGCGCTTCGGGCGGAAGAAGGAGTTCTCCAGCAGGGCCTGTGCGGAGTCGCGGGTCGGGGACTCGCCCGGACGCTGCTTGCGGTAGATCTCCAGCAGTGCCTCGTCCGTGTTCTCGACGCCATCCTTCTCGAGGGTGGACATCATGATCTCGGAGAAGCCGAAGCGGTCGGTGATCTCCTGGGTGGTCAGGCCGAGGGCCTTCAGCAGGACGGTCACCGGCTGGCGGCGCTTACGGTCGATGCGGACACCGACGGTGTCGCGCTTATCGACGTCGAACTCCAGCCACGCACCGCGGGACGGGATGACCTTCACACCGTGCAGCGGGCGCTCGGTGGAGGTGTCGATCGACTCGTCGAAGTACACACCCGGGGAGCGGACCAGCTGGGAGACGACGACACGCTCGGTGCCGTTGATGATGAAGGTGCCCTTATCGGTCATCATCGGGAAGTCGCCGATGAAGACGGTCTGGGACTTAATTTCGCCGGACTGGGCGTTGGTGAACTCCGCGGTCACGTACAGCGGTGCCGCGTAGTTGATGTCCTTTTCCTTGGCCTCGTCGATGGAGGTCTTCACGTCGTCGAAGCGTGGCTCCGAGAGCGTGAGGGACATGTTTTCCGAATAATCCTCAATGGGGGACAGCTCTTCGAGGATGTCCTCCAGTCCGCTCGTGACGCGGACTCCCTCCCCAGCCTCGGCCTGCCTGCGGGCGCGCCACTCCGGGGCGCCGACGAGCCAGGCGAAGGACTCTCGTTGGAGGTCAAGAAGGCCTGGAACCTCGATCGGCGCGTCGATCTTCGCGAAAGAGTAGCGAGTCGAAGCTCCGGGGATTCCGGCCACTGAACTTGTCTGGCGGGAGACTGCCAAGATGGGTCCTTCCAGCACTAGGCGTTTCTCCTTGCCTGGGTGGAGCCAGGCTGGGAAACGGTTGCGTGAGCGTACGATTTTTCGTGGTGGTCTATATCGGTGGTGTTACTCTGAACGCCGGATAAGCAGGAATGCCTAAAGGACCTTGTCAAATCCGCTTTCCCGCAGTCTGTGACTGCTGGAGGGAAGCTCATTGCCAAGGCCGATTGTTGGTGAGAACATCATCTCTCAACTCGCCTGCCCACAAGGGTTCAGAATTTAACCAGCGCAACGAACTACCATATAGTAGTAGCCCCCAAATGTCCACCCCCGTGGATACTGATCAGGCCGATAGTATCCGTCCGCTTCGACGGGCGCAAAATTACACGCTTGTAGCCCGGCGCTTGCGTTCACGACGCAGCGCCACCACCAGTGCGGCGAGCAGCAGGATCACGCCAGCCCAGAACACCCCGCGGCCCCACTTCTCCGTGGAACGCTTGCCACCGAGCTCGTCTGCCTGGTCCAACATCTGGCGCTCATTGGCCTCGGTCGTGCGCCCCTCAAACTTCAGCAGCGGCTCCACCACCTCGCCTTCAGCGTTGCGGTACTCGTCCCGAATGTGCTCCTCGATGCCGACGATCATGCCAGACTCCGGCTCCACCGCCAGCTCGCGCCAGCCGCCGTGGTACAGCTCCGCACGGTCGCCGTCCTTGACGATGGCATTGCGGATGCCGCTGTAGCGGGAGCTGACCTTTTCCGACGGAATCTCCTGGCGGAAGAGGTAGATCTCCTTCTCGTCACCGCTAGAGGTTTCCCGGCGCTCCGTGCCCCGGAACTCCGCCGGGTAGGCGTGGCGGGCGGTCCAGTCGAAGTATTCGTAGCTCTGCTGCTGGGTGTCCACCGGGAACTTCGCCCAGGAGCCCTCCATCTCCACGGCCTTCGGCGGGGTCGCCGGGGAATCCGCGACCTTGGCCTCCCCCACGGCTTCACCGTTCATCCGGTTCACCCGGTAGCTATACACCTGCGCGTCCAGCAGGGACTCCAGATCGTCCTTCACATTGGTGCGGGCGTTGGAGACGCCGACGCGCACCGTCGCCTCCTCCTCCGTGGCCGGCTGGCCCAGTTGCATGTTGAACTGGCGAGCCACCGGCGCCTGGATGGGATCCTCCTCCCCCACGCCCAGGTAACCCGGCCCCACGGTTGCGTCCTCGTCCTCCAAGGTGAAGGTGGTGTGCTGCAGGCTCAGTGGCACCGGCCGCTCCTCGGGGAAGAGCCGTGGCAGGAGCACGCCCGCCACGATCATGGCGCTGGCCAGGCCGAGCACAAACACAGCAACGATACGGGACTTCGAGTTCATGCTGAACATGCTACAACAGCCCGCAGACACGCTGTTCCCTTTGAAAGCGGGTCGCAAGGCAGGTCGGCGCAGCAATAGAAAAACCGCCCCGGCAAGGCGAACCTTGCGGGGCGGTGAATCACGCGGCCGCTGTGCGCGGCAACTGGATTACTTGAGGGAGACCTTTGCGCCGGCCTCTTCCAGCTTAGCCTTAGCTGCCTCAGCGTCCTCCTTGGAAGCGCCCTCGAGCAGAGCCTTCGGAGCAGCCTCAACGAGCTCCTTAGCCTCCTTCAGACCCAGGCCGGAGACGACCTCGCGGACGACCTTAATGACGCCGATCTTCTTAGCGCCTGCGTCCTCCAGGACGACGTCGAACTCGTCCTTCTCCTCAGCAGCAGCGCCGCCCTCAGCGCCACCAGCAGCTGCAACAGCAGCAACCGGAGCAGCAGCGGTGACGTCGAAGGTCTCCTCGAACAGCTTGACGAACTCAGAGAGCTCGATCAGGGTCATCTCCTTGAAGGCATCCAGCAGCTCTTCGTTGGTGAACTTAGCCATAATAGGCATCCTTTCGTGTTGTGCCGCCTGGGCAATCGGCCCTGCGGCGAAGTGTTTTTAAAAGTTTTTACTGTGGTGGACCGGCTTGTGGTCCAGCGCGGTGGCACACCGTGCCCTCGCACCCAGCGTGGCGGAACTAGTCCTTCTTCTCCTGCAGGGCAGCCGCGAGGCGTGCAACCTGGGACGCAGGAGCATTGAACAGTCCAGCAGCCTTTGCCAAGGAACCCTGGAGAGCACCGGCCAGCTTGGCCAGGGTGGTCTCGCGGTTGTCCAGGTCGGCGATAGCCATGACCTGCTCAGCGGACAGCGCAGCGCCGTCCATGTTCCCGCCCTTGACGACGAAAGCCTCGTGATCCTTGCCGAAATCCTTCATGGCCTTAGCTGCGTCAACAGCCTCGCCCTTGATGAAAGCAACAGCGGTAGGACCAGTCAGCAGGGATTCGTCAATCTCAACGCCGGCTTCCTTAGCAGCCAGCTTGAGCAGGGTGTTCTTGGCGACGGAGTAGGTGACATCCTGACCCAGCGCGCGACGCAGCTCGGTGGTCTCAACCACGGACAGACCGCGGTATTCGGTCAGCACGGTGGCGTCTGCTTCCTCGAAGCGTGCCTTGAGCTCCTGCAGCGCTGCAGTGTTCTTTGGATTAGCCATACTCTCGCCTCCTTCCTGATGTTCTGGTGTACGTGTGTACGTGCACCGGCGATCGAAACGAAGGAAACACTTTCACAACGACAAAGCGCCCCGTACCCGCAGGGGGCAACGGGGCGCTTCTGGAATCGCAGCTCGCTAGCGTGAAGCTAGCGGCGCGATACAAAACGTCTCGTGTTACCTGCGTGGGCCGTCATCATGACGATGATCCTTCAACCCGGGAGCGCTCGCACGCGCTTGCTGATCAGATCAGCACGGCCGGAAAGCGTTTTCCCAAGTGACCGACGGTCTTCGGTGAAACTTTGAAACATATCAAAACTTCGCCTGACAGCTTAACGCCCAGCAGCCGAAAGACCAAATCGGCCTAGGCGGCATCGCGGTACTGCTCAGGTTCTTCCCCACGGCGTTTCATCTGGTGCCAATGCTGGCGTGCTGCCTCCTGGGACCGCTGGCTCCACGCACCATCCCAGTCGTGCTCCCCGGTCCCATCGGCGTTCTCGTCGTAATCCTCATTGCGCGATTACAGCCGCTGCCGTTCGCGCGCCCCGTGGGTCAACCGCCGGACCGCGGAGTCCGAATTGAAACTCGAACCCAGGGCCCCGGCGGTCACGCCCATGGATGCAGCGAGCCAGGAAATCCTGGCATAAGTGCCCACGGTGACCGGCTCACCCAGCACCTTCGTCATGAAGTCTGGGGCAATGATCGCACCGGCGCCGGCGAAAATGATGAGGAAAAGGATGGCATACATCCCCAGAACAGCGAACGCGAGCGTGAGAAGCGTCGAACCGTTGTACAGCGCAATGACCCGCTTGAAAGATTTTGCGCTGGGCTTATCCCAGAGGCTGTTATCCAGCAGTAGCCACAGAATCATGGCTAGCACCGCAACGATATTGACCACGGCCAGGCGGGTGATGGTGAGGTAGTCCGCCATTTCCCAAATAGAGCTGTAGAAGATGCCGAAGGCGCCGACCCCGATGCCCGCAGCCAGCGCACCGGACAGCGCCCCGAGGGAGTGGCGCGGCTGATTTGTGGAGATCATGCCGAGCATCGTCTTGAACTTGTTCTTTTCCTCCCTCGTCGACTGCTCCCTTTCGCCCTGGGAGGACGCCAGGTAGTCGCGGTATTCCCCAATCACGCGCGCTATTTCCTGGGCCAGTCCGTCGCGGGCGCCGAGCATCCCGAGCGTGGGGTAGCTGATCACCGCCACATCCTGATTCGGATAAAGCTCACTTCTCAACACGGTGGCACCACTAAAGCGCGGCAGCTCGGTGACGAGCAGCTGCAAATCCGCGGGGCTCCTGCCGCTCGGAACATCCGGCGCGATCAGGGAGCGGTTGGGATCCATGAGCAGCAGTTCGGTGTCGAGGTTAAAGCTGCAATCCTCTGGCAAGTCCGCGCTATCAAGAACCTTCGACACTTGGGCAGACACCAGCCCAGGGTCCGCGACGATGCGCACTGAAAGCTGGGAAGTTTTATCGCTTGGGGTGGACTCTGAGATCTGGTGGCCTTCCATAGTCATTACTCCCCAGGCTAGGTCAGAATCGACGCGCCAGCGATGTGGAGCTCGCGGCCAGGGGCAGCTGATACGCTCAAGTCCTTAACCCCTGGCGTCGCGGCTATCACCTTGCTCTCCGCACTCACCCAGAATGTCGCCGCTCGGGGATAACAACGAAGGAAAAACATGGCACCATTCGACACCGCCGATACGTCCCCAGAGGGCGACGCTGAAAAGCAGACCGGGAACCAGGAAGAACAGATCCCGGCCTTCATCTCCCAGCCCGACCGGCTGGACAAGTGGATCTGGGCCTACCTGGTGGCCGCAACCCTCTTTAGCTTCGCGATGATCCCACTGCGAGTGTGGCTGCTCAACAACCCCGTGCCCTACGCGCTCATGGTGGGCGGCTATACCTCCTCAATCGTCGGCGGGGCAGAATCCACCACCGGCGGAATCTCGGCGGTCGCGATCGTTGTGATGACCCTGGTCGGTGCGCTGAAGACCGTCCCCCTGTGGTGGCTGGTCGGCAACAAGTGGGGCCTGGAGTACCTGCGCATGTCGGTCGCCCACTCCCCCAGGCTGCAACGCTGGACCGCGCGACTGGAAAACGCGCGCCCCGGCGTGCTGGGAGCTGCGATCGTGCTCTCCTACATCCCCTTCGTGCCCACCATCGTCATCGCCAACCTGCTGGCCGGCATCCGCCGCATGAGTTTCTGGACGGTCCTGGGACTCAACGCCTTCGGCGTGCTGGTCACCAACGCCTTCTTCGCCTACCTGGGTGTGACCTACGGCGAGCAGGTGATCTCCATCGTGGAGCAGGTCAACCGTTACGCCATGTGGATCACGATCGCGCTGCTGGTGTTCATGTTCTGGAGCATCTCGAAGCAGAACAAGAAGGCCGCCTAAGCCCAACACTTGCGCGGCGGGTGCCATACCCCAGCCGCTGCCACGCCTGCGCAACGCAAGGAAACCCGGACCCATTCAGGGTCCGGGTTTCCTCATGGCCTCAAGCTATTGCTCCAGCTTGCTGGTATTGGTGCTGCCACCGGTCTGGATCTCGATGAGACGCACCGCGATCGCCTTCAGATCTTCGGGCAGGCTCCGGTTGGCAACAAAGAGCTCCAACTCGATCCAGTCGAAGCGCGACGGCGGGCGCCGCACCTCGTTTTCGATCAGCGAGGTGAGTTGCTCCTTGCGCGTGCGGTCCGCGGTGGATGCCCAGCGGTCGCCCAGGTCCCCGTTCATGGAGATCCCCATCGCCGATTCGATGTACGAGCGCGCGGCATTGAAGGCTTGCTTGTTTCGCCGCTGGTAGTCCGACAGCTGGGCTTCGAAGTGCTGATTCCAGCCGTCGACGCGAGCCTGGTTCTCCGCCACCTGCTTATTGACGGCCGCGACGTACGCGTCGTCCACGGCTTCGGCCTTGCCTTCCCGCCGGTAAGCCCAGAAGACAATCGCGCCTGCGCCGAGAACACCACTGAGCAGGCTCCCGGCGATCACGATTTTGGGGCCGGTGTTCATGGTTTTGTTGATCTTTTCCAGGGACTGGCAGAAGCCATCGAAGTCGAGGTCCCCGACGTTCACTCCCTCTGCCTGTGCACGCAGTTCGCCAGGGTTGCAGGAGTAATTCTTACCGCCCGACGCTGCGAGCTCCTCGTCCAGGAACCGGAAATCCTTTTCCTCTGCTTGCTCGATCGCCTCGGGGCCAATCTGCTCGAACATGTTCTGCTTCAGCGATTGGCCTTCGGACTCCGCACGCCAGGACATCGCGCCGAGGAGGATCGCCCCGACCCCGATGATGCCGACGAAGAACATGATCCCGGCGAGGATCCACACCAGGAAGCTCGGCGGCACGAAGGGCGTCTTCGGCTTCGGCGGCAGATCCTGGATCTCTGGTGGCTGCTCCACCACAGGGGGAGCCACGAAGACCCCGGTGCGCAACGCATCGTCCGCCCAATCCGACTTCTTCCACCGCGGGTAGTCCGCGATGATGCCCGCGAAACGATCGGCCAGCACCTGGAGCCACATGCGGCTGATAGTGGAGTAATCGTCCAGGTGCTTCATCGCCTGCGGGCGGTACTTGTAGAAGTAATCGGCGCCCACGCCATCGCGCCAGTTCGCGAACGTCCCGTGCTTGATGTCGTCGAGGTCGGTGTGCAGCTGGTCCCCGATGCTGGTGATCGTCTGATCCAGCTGATAGAAGCCCTGAACCACTTCCCGGTGCTGCGCAGCGCTCTGCCGAATGGCCTCCTGCTGCAGCGCGATGGATTCCCTCTGGTTGGCCAGCGACTTTCCGAGCAGGCCGTGGGTCTTCTTCGCATCCGCGTGGGCGACGATCGCGGCGGTCGCGTTAATCATGTTGCCCAGGCGCTGCTGGGACACCATTTCGCGCTGCATCGCGGTGGACTGGTTCACCGCACTCGTCATGTCGGCATAACGGCGCGACATTTCTTCTCTCGTTGTGATGGCTCGCTCCTTAAAAACTTTCCTCGACCAGCGATGCGGTGGAAACCAGTTTTAATCAGGAGCATTTTAACAAGCGCTCAGGGTCCCCTCCCCCACTCCCTCGCGTTTTACCCCCACAACGCAAAGATGCCCCGACCCTTGCGGGATCGAGGCAGCTACGTCAGTGACGCTAGGGCTTAAGCCTCAGCCTCGTCTGCGTAGTTCTTCTGGATGGTCTCGTCGACCGGGACACCCGGGCCATTGGTGGAGGACAGGGTGACCTTCTTGATGTACTTACCCTTCGAAGAGGACGGCTTGATGCGCAGCAGCTCGTCAATCAGGGCACCGTAGTTCTCGGCCAGCTTCTTCTCGTCGAAGGAAGCCTTACCGATCAGGGCGTGCAGGTTGGACGCCTTGTCCACGCGGAAGGAGATCTTGCCGCCCTTGATCTCGGAGACAGCCTTAGCAACGTCGGTGGTGACGGTGCCGGTCTTCGGGTTCGGCATCAGACCACGCGGGCCGAGCACGCGAGCAACGCGGCCGACCTTAGCCATCTGGTCCGGGGTAGCGATCGCAGCGTCGAAGTCGGTCCAGCCGCCCTGGATCTTCTCGATCAGCTCAGCGGAGCCAACGAAGTCTGCGCCTGCCTCCTCGGCAGCGGTAGCGTTCGGGCCCTCGGCGAAGACGACCACGCGGACGTCCTTACCGGTGCCGTTCGGCAGCGCGACGGTGCCGCGGACCAGCTGGTCAGCCTTGCGCGGGTCGACGCCCAGGCGGATCGCAACGTCGATGGTTGCGTCGTAGTTCTTGGAGGACGTCGCCTTGGCCAGCTTCGCAGCCTGCAGCGGGGTGTACTTGTTATCGCGGTCGACCTTAGCGGCCGCCTCGCGGTAAGCCTTAGAAACCTTGCTCATGAAAATTCCAATCTGGGTTTAGGTGTTGGAGTTGTGGTCTAGTGGGTCAGCAAGCGACCCTGCCACGCGATGAAACCCCGGCGGCGAACCCACCGGGGTGGCGCACTTAAGCGGACGGGCGACCCTCGACGTCGATACCCATCGAGCGAGCGGTACCGGCGATGATGGCCGCACCAGCCTCGATGTCGTTCGCGTTCAGGTCCGGCTCCTTGGTCTTTGCAATTTCCTTGCACTGATCCCAGGTGACCTTACCGACCTTGTCGGTGTGCGGGACGCCGGAGCCCTTCTGCAGGCCAGCGGCCTTCAGCAGCAGCTTGGAAGCCGGCGGGGTCTTCAGCTTGAAGTCGAAGGAACGGTCCTCGTAGACCGTGATCTCGACCGGCACGATGTTGCCGCGCTGGGACTCGGTTGCAGCGTTGTAAGCCTTGGTGAACTCAACGATGTTCACGCCGTGAGCACCCAGTGCCGGACCAACCGGCGGAGCTGGGGTTGCTGCACCAGCCTGGATCTGCAGCTTGATGAGCGCCTGGACCTTCTTCTTGGCCATCGCTATACCTCTTTCTGTTATCAGGAAGCGGGCGTACCGCTCCCCGACCGGATGCCGGTTCTTAGCCAGCCACCGGAGATGAATAGTTCCACTGCCACCCGGGCACGCCGAAGGCGCGCCACTGAATAGCAGACAGAGTTACATTAATCGAGCTTCGCGACCTGATCAAATTCCAGCTCAACCGGGGTCTCACGGCCGAAGATGGAGACCATGGCCTTGAGGCGGTTCTGGACGGTATCGATCTCGGAGATGGTCGCGGCAACGGACGCGAACGGGCCGGAGAGGATGGTGACGGACTCGCCCACCTCGTAGTCCACCTCGACGGTCTCGGAGGCCGGCTTCGGCGGGACGGCCACGCCGGTCGCGGAGACGTCGACGTCGGCGGCGTCCTGGCCCTGATCCTCCGCCGCGGCGGTTGCGGTCTCCGGTGGCAGCAGGAACTTCGCGACCTCGCGGATCTTCACCGGGGTCGGCTTGCCCTCGTTACCCACGAAGGAGGTCACGCCCGGGGTGTCACGGACGACGGACCAGGAGGCGTCGTCGAGCTCGATGCGGACGAGGACGTAGCCCGGCAGCAGCTTGCGCTTGACCTGCTTGCGCTTGCCGTCCTTCAGCTCGGTGACTTCCTCGATCGGGACGACGACCTCGTGGATCTGCTCGTCCACGCCCAGGGTCTGGGCGCGCATCTCGAGGTTGGTCTTCACCTTGTTCTCGTAGCCGGAGTAGCACTGGATGATGTACCACTCGCCCGGCAGCTTCTTCAGGGCGCGCATGAACTCGCGCAGGCGGGTCTTGTAGGCCTCCATCGCGGCCTCTTCGGCGGTCTTCTCCGGCTGCTCAGACTCGGAAGCCTCCGGGGCGGCCTCGGTGCCCTCCGCCAGCTCCGC
This sequence comes from Corynebacterium sp. HMSC22B11, assembly GCF_001815965.1. Lineage (NCBI taxonomy): Bacteria > Bacillati > Actinomycetota > Actinomycetes > Mycobacteriales > Corynebacteriaceae > Corynebacterium > Corynebacterium sp. HMSC22B11. The sequence goes on from NZ_KV823527.1 coordinate 16,474, forward strand.
GGCGGTGTCCTCTGCCGCGTCGCCCAGGGCTGCCGCGGCCTGGTCGGCCTCGGACTCCTTGTGGGCTGCGACTTCCTGGTGGATGTCCTCCTGTGCCGCGGCGGCGAGGTCCGCTGCGCTGAGGTTCTTATCTGCGCTCATATGATGCTCCTTGTCGGGTGAGCCTGGGTCGTTTTAGGCACGATCGGCAATAAAAATCCGCCCCTACCGTTGGTCGGCGAGGCGGGATGTTTTCTGTTGACGAGTTTAGCACGCGGGCAGGATTTATGGCCATGAGCAGGCCGGTGTGGCGAGAGGAGACGCAAAAAGCCCTCCACGAGGGAGGGCTTGGAGCATATCGCTGTGCTTGGGGGAACCAGCTAAAGCTAGACGCCGAAGACCCAGCGAACACCGAGGCCAGTGACGTAGTCCACGCCAGCAACCAGAGCGGTCATCAGGACGAGGAAGACCAGCACGACGATGGAGTAGGTCACCATCTCGCGGCCGGTCGGCCAGATGACCTTGCGCATCTCGGAGATCACGCCACGGATGTAGTCCGCGATGGCAGTGAAGGGGTTGCTCCGGGTTTCGACAACCTCGGGGGTGGTCGAAGCGCTGGTCGCGCGAGCCGTGGTGGCCTGGCCAGCGACCTGACGCTTACCGCTGGGGCGCATGGAGCCTCCGGAAGCGTCCGCTCCGGAGCCTTCGGCCCTGTTGCTATCTTCGCTCACGTGGTTACTCCTTCGGGCGCCCGCGGGGGCGGGCGTACTTTGCAGGGGTGACAGGACTTGAACCCGCAACCTACGGTTTTGGAGACCGTTGCTCTACCAATTGAGCTACACCCCTAAAACTGTGGCAACGCCGGGTTGATGACCGCGATTTTACCCGCAGACAACGCACCATGCGTGCAACACGGGAGTAGCCTAGCAACTTTCCATTCAGTTAGACAACTTGCCACGTTTTCCGCAGCACTCCACCACTCGAAGTGGGGTGAACCTGGGAGGTTGGGCGCGCAATAGCCCCACCCGGTGGCCTCGCTCCCCGGTGGGACACGCTCAGGGCTGGCATGACTTGCGGCAGGACCACCCGGCGCCCCCGCTCCCCTGTGGGACGCGGCGAGCCAAGGCGGCGGTGAGGGCGGTGGCGTCGTCAATAAAAAATGGACCCCGCGGAAAAACCACGGGGTCCTGAAATAGTAGCGGTGCCGGGACTCGATCCCGGGACCTCACGATTATGAGTCGTGCGCTCTAACCAGCTGAGCTACACCGCCACAGCCACTTACACGACCAGCCACGGCCAGCGTAAACAGGTCACGTGACGGCCATATAAAATGACAGAGCCCCCTGACGGAATCGAACCGTCGACCTTTTCCTTACCATGGAAACGCTCTGCCGACTGAGCTAAGGGGGCGCAACTTAAATCGACCGAACCTAGCGGTAATCCGCTGTAGCCCGTTGATCGAAGCCTGAAGTAGCATAACCAGTTTCCAATGAGAAGCACAAATCTGCACGTCGTAGCTGGTTTCCGCGGTCGGTATGGGTGCGTCTTGGTTGGCATTAGGCGGTGGATCGCGCGATTGCCTCTTCCGCTGGGCGGGCCAGCTGTTTTATAGTTTCTAATTGCGCCGTTATCGGGTGTTAAGGGGTGTCCTGGGGTTTTAATTCAGGCGCCTTCCGGATGATGCACCGGCGGCGCATGGCACACCCCTCACGGGGCAAGGAGGTTCGAGTCCTCTCAATCATTTTATTCCGCGCCGCCCGGGAGCCCTTCGCTTGCGGCCTGCGGCCCGGCCCCGACGAGCGCCTGCGAGCGTTCCGACGCGCCGACGCCCCGCCGTCTGCGAATCCCACGCGGCGCGGAATTTTCAACTTCACGTTCGCCTGCACCTTGCATGCTGGCGATTCAGGTGGTGACACATGTTTTTCAACCGCAACCGCGACTTTGGCTCCTGGATGGAGTACGTCGAGACCGACACGCCGCTGTCGTGGCGCCCATCCTTCCCGCGCAGCCCGATCCCGCTGCCCGGGCACGTTGTGCTGCGCTCCCGCGACGGCGAGGTGACCGCGCTGTCCCGTCCGGGGTTTGCGCTGCCCACCGACCGTTTCGTGCAGGTCGATCAACGCCGCCGCCAGCTTTCCTTCGCCCCGCAGCGGATCCCCACCGCCGAGGGGCAGGACGTCACCCTGACCTTCGTGCTGACCGTGCGGGTCAGTGATCCGGTGGCTTTCCTCACCGCCGCTGATGAGCCGGATCGGGAGGTCTACCTGGCCGCCCAAATCGCCCTGCGAGAACTGGTGGCGACGAAGCCGCTAGCCGAGTTCATCGGGCAGCGCATCGACCTCTCCCCCGTCGCGGAGGCTGCGCGGGAGGCCGGCGCGGCGGTCGGCGTCGAGGTGCTGGGAGATGTTCACCTCAAGGATCTCTCCCTGCCGCACGGCGTGGCCGAGGCACTGAGCCAGGCGGAGGTGGATAAGCTCACCGCTGCCAGCGAGCTGGAGCGGGCGCGCACCGAGGTGAAGATCACCCGCGCTCGCATGGGCACGGCGAAGGTGCTGGAGCAGAACCCGCTGCTGGCGAAGATCCGCCTGCTGGAGGCCCTGCCGCCGGGCACCACCCTGGAGCTGCGAGACCGGTCGCTGGAGTCGCCGGATCAGCTACAGGAACCACGGGACCGGGGCGAACTCGACAGCTAGCTGCCCCTAGCTGCTCGCGGGGACCGCCCCGCTATCCCGTATCCCGGTGGAGTTTTCTCGCCCCAAAAGAAAGAGGAGCCGAGCCCCATGTGGGACCCGGCTGCCGATTCAGCAGTTTTTAGTGCTGCCCCTCGGCGAACTCCTCCACCAGCTTCGCGTTGAAGGCCTCAAGGTCGGCCGGAGTGCGGGAAGAGACCAGGCCGTTGTCCACGTGGACCTCCTCGTCGACCCACGTTGCCCCAGCGTTCTGGAGGTCAGTCTTCAACGACGGGTACGAGGTCAAGGTGCGGCCGCGGAGGACGTCCGCGTCGGTAAGGATCCACGCACCGTGGCAGATCACCGCCAGCGGCTTTCCAGCCTCGACGTGCTTCTTCACGATCTCGACCGCTGCCTCGTCCATGCGCAGCTGGTCGGCGTTTCGGGTACCGCCCGGAAGGATAATCCCGTCGAACTCAGCGTCGCGGGAGTTCTCGGTCGAGGCATCTGCCTCGGAGGTAGAACCGTTCTTGCCCTCAATCTTCTCGCCACCAGGGCTGAGGACAGTCACTGCGCCGCCTGCCTGGCGGACAGCCTCAATCGGGGAGCTGAACTCACTGTCCTCGAACCCATTCGTCGCGAGAACACCAATGCGCTTGCCATCTAGCTTTGCCATGTCTGCTCCTTTCTCAAGAACGTATGCCCCCAATGGTGTCAGCGAAACCTGGCGAGCAACACCCCCACTTCCCCGAACACCAGGGCACCCTAACGAGGAAATCTAGAGCGCGGAGGCAAGAATTCCAGATTGAACCACCCCATGAAATCTACGTTTGTATCATCTAAGGTGATACATACGTAGTTCATATGTCACCTGAGTGAGGGAGGTAGGCGTTATGTCATCGACTAAAACTCTCGAGCTGCTCGAATCCCTAGCCGCAGACCAGTGGGGCATCATCACCACGGCCCAAGCCAAAAGCGAAGGAATTAGCCGCCTACAGCTGAGCCGACTCTCCGAACGAGGTGTACTCACGCGCACTCGGCAGGGCCTCTACCACCTCCCCTCCGCATCATTTGGCCCCCTCACCGATATTCGCGAAGCCTGGGTAGCGCTTCGCCCTAGCTTCTTCCCCGGGGAGCGACTGAGCGAAGAAAATGACGTGTTTGTCTCTCACGAATCAGCAGCGATCATCCATCAAATTGGTGACCTCATCCCTCACAAGCACACATTTTCTACGCGCGCGCGAAAGCAAACGCGACATGAGGACATTCTGATCTACAACTATCGCAACGCGAACGAGGAGGACGTCCTCCTCGTCGATGGTCTACCCGTAACGTCGATAGAACGCACCATCGCAGACCTTGCCGACGAGAAGATTGAGTTCAACTACCTCGCAGTCATCGTGACGGATGCCTTAAGAAAAGAAGGTGTTCGCATAGCAGCATTGGCTGAATGCCTCGACGCAAGCGCACCTGTCTATGGCTATGCGAATGGCCAAGCGTTCATTGAGGCGTGCCAGGCGGAAGCCCGGTCAGATGAAGATCGTGAAGAAATTGCGCACCGCTTTGCAACCAGCCTCGCTGTCGACCTGGGGTTCAAGGGAATCTCAACCACGCTCGCCGAGACACTTGAAGCCTTGAGCAAGAGAGCAGGCTCCCTCGCCGGCGGCTCCGTTCTTGAAGAGGCACACGCCACGCAGACTGAACAGATCAATAAACAAATCAGGAAGGTTTTCCTCCAGTACCCCGGTATTGCGAATCTTCTCCCCTCAGCCGACCTACCGCCTAGCAATCCCGCCGCAAAAGCACTCAGGGAGCTTGACTTGACGGCATCTGCGATAACTCCTAAAGCTCAGGCAACACCCGAGACAGAGGCCCACCAAGAGTCGAAAGGGGCACAGCAGCGATGAATCAACCGCTCACCACGAGGGAGGCCCGAAATCTCCAGAAGAGCCTCAACATGCGCATTTCCAACGAAGCGAAGACCCAGGGCAGATCGAGGGACAGCATCCGGTTCCAGCTGGTTTTCGAAAGCATGCTCAGGCTCATCTTCCGCAATCCTTCCCCTGGGTGGACGCTCAAGGGAGGGACCGCACTTCTCATGCGTAACGGGAAGGGGCGCTTCACCAGGGATCTGGATCTGGCGCGTTCAAAACGCTGGGACTCCGGCGAAGAACTCACTAACAACCTGAAAGAACTCGTCCAGGGCAAAAAATGGCGACCCCTTCACCTTCGAAGTGAAAGATATCCACTCTCGAGACAACACGGCCCGTGGAGAGTACGCCACCCCGACCGCCACTGTATCGATCGAAGCTCGACTCGGAACACTACAGTTTCACACCTTTAAAATTGATGTATCCCTCTCGCGCCACACACAGGCACCACCTGAGCACGTTGAGGTAGATCCCCTACTCAATACGTTGCAGCAGGACAGGCTCTACGAATCCTTCACCGTCCTCGTCACACCTATCGAAGCGCATCTATCCGACAAGATCTGTGCGATGCGGGAAACCCACCACGGCCGCACAAGCACTCGATACCACGATCTTGCGGACATCATTCAAATCATTCTTACGCAAGACTTCTCAGCTCAGAAATTGCAGACCACACTGTTACACGAAACACGCCGGCGTAATATCCAGCTACCGGAAGTTTTAGCTTCACCGGATCCGGAGTGGGAACGTGGTTACGAAAAGAAGGCCAAGGACTTTTACGGGCTCCCTCCCAATCTTCACTCTCTTACGGCCTCCCTCGAGTTCGCTGGAACACGTCTGAACGAAATTCTCAGCGACCAACGCGGCACCGGGTGGTGGAACCATCGGAGCCAGCAATGGGTCAATGAATACCAAGCACCGGCCGCTCATTTTAAGCTGAGCAACTCGTCCCTACTACGTATCATCCCAGCTGTTGGCACAGCCGTCGCGTTGCCTCACGACTGACCTACCCCCCGAATCAGCGCCACACCCCACCAAGGCAAAAACTCCGCCAGGGTTTTCCCTGACGGAGTTCATCTGTGCCAGATGTTGGATTTGAACCAACGAAGGCATAAGCCGGCGGATTTACAGTCCGCTTCCTTTGGCCGCTCGGACAATCTGGCGTACACCATCTGGTGCGCTCAATACCCTACTACGTGCCTCAAAGATTGCCTAAACGTGCTGCTCGGGCCAGGTATTGACGTCCTTAAAAGGAAGGCGGAACAACCGGGAAACGGTGGGTAACCGCCCAACCGCAACCGAACTAGCCCAGGCGGTCCAGCGAGAAGGCCAGCAGGTGGCGCAGCGCCTCCGTGACCTCGTTGTCCGGCAGCTTCGCCAGCTCAGCCTCAGCCAAGCCGCGGTAATGCTCCACGTCCCGCTCCGCGAGCTCACGGCCGTTGGAACGCTGGATAAGCTCCAGGCACTCCTCAACCACCGCATCGTCGGTCACCGGGCCGGTCAGCAGCTCGCGCAGGCGCGCGCCAACCTCGTCCTCCTGACGCATCGCGTGCAGCACCGGCAGGGTGAACACGCCCTCCCGCAGGTCCGTGCCCGGCGTCTTGCCGGACTCCTCCGGATCGGCCCAGATGTCGATGATGTCGTCCACGATCTGGAAGATCTGCCCCATGTGGCGGCCGAACTGCGCCAGCGCGTCCACGTGCTCCTGCTCCGCGCCGGAATGCAGCGCGCCCAGGTAACCCGCGGAGGCGATCAGCACGCCGGTCTTCTCCTGGATGACCTTCATGTAGTGCTCGATCGCATCCTCGCCATCAGCCGCGCCCACGGTCTCGCGCATCTGGCCGGTGACCAGCTCGCCGAAGGTGTCCGCGAAGTGGCGAACCGTCTGGGAACCCAGCCCGGAGAGGATCTCCGAGGCCACCGCGAACAGGTAATCGCCGGCGAGGATCGCCATCGAGTTGCCCCAGCGCGCATTCGCGGACTCCGCGCCACGGCGGCGGTCGGCCTCGTCCATGACGTCGTCGTGGTAGAGCGTCGCGAGATGCGTCAGTTCCACGACCACGGCGGCGTCGCGCACCTCGCGGGCCGTCGGGTTCTTGCCGTACTGCGCGGCGAGCAGCGCAAACACCACGCGAAAGCGCTTGCCGCCAGCCAGCGCGAGGTGGCTGATCTTATCGGTGATGAAGCTCTCGCCCTGGCTGAGGCGCCAGCGCAGGAAGTCCTCCGCCTCCTGCAGCCCCGCCGTGATGCGGTCGTTGAGCTCGGCATTCCCCAAGTCCGGAGCTACCGGCCTGGCGTTGTCGCGTACTGCCATGTCCCTGCGTCTGCCTCGATCTAGATTGTGATTGTGCGTGAGCTATAGCTAGCCATTCGATAGGTTAGCCGATCTACTCGGGCGCGTAGTAATGGATTCACCCCTCGCCGCGCGGGATTGCTTCCGCGGTGCAGGTTTTCCGGTCGCCGTGTTGTTCGCGGCGGGTCCTCCGGTTCTTTTTAGGACGTCACCCCGGCTAGCCTTGAGCCTCATGAGCCCCTCTTCTTCCACCACGCACGATTCGGCGACGCGAGGCGAGTCCGCCGCTCCGCAACGGGTACCGCAAGATCAGCTGCGCGCCGAGGTGCTGATCATCGGCGGCGGCCCGGCGGGTGCTGCGGCGGCGTACCACGCCGCCCGAGCGGGGTGGGACACCCTGGTGATCGATATGGCGGACCACGCCACCCAGCCGCGCGATAAGACCTGTGGGGACGGCCTGACCCCACGCGCCGTCGGCGCCCTGGAGGCGATGGGGGCAGGCCACCTGCTGGATGGTCACCCGCGGATCAAAGGCCTGAAGCTGCACGGCTTCGGCGGATCGATCACCGCGCCGTGGCCGAAGCACGAGAAGTTCCCCGCCCGTGGGTCCGCGATCCCCCGCAGCGATTTCGACGCCGCCCTGCTGCGCCACGCCATCGACGCCGGGGCCCGCTTCCACGGCGGGCTGAAGGCCGTGAGTGTCTCGGAAGACGGGCAGACCGTGACCTGCCAGGCCGTCGGTTCGCGGGCTGGGAAGGCGGCGGGAACCAACCGCGAGGTACAAACCACGGAAATCCGCACGGAGTTCCTCGTCCTCGCCGAGGGCGTGCGCTCCTCCATCGCCCGGCAGCTGGGCGTGCAGTGGGAACGCGGCATCGTCCATGGCATCGCAGCCCGCAGCTACGTGGAAACCCCGCATGCCGACGAACCATGGATCCACTCCCACCTGGAGCTGCGGGACCATGAGGGCACCGCGCAGCCCGGCTACGGCTGGATCTTCCCCCTCGGCACCCCCACGACTGGCGGGCAGGCGGGCAACGGGGCGGATGCCGACCCGACCCCGCAGGTAAACCTGGGCTGCGGGGCGCTGACCACCACGCAGCGGCCAGCGAAGGTGAACACCAAGAAGCTGCTCGTCCACTACGCCGACCAGGTCCGCGAGGAGTGGGAGCTTGGCACCCCGCAACGCATCACCAGCGCCCTGCTGCCGATGGGCGGGGCCGTCACGCGAGTGGCGGGCCGAAACTGGGCCGTGATCGGCGACTCCGCCGCCCTGGTCAACCCGCTGAACGGCGAGGGCATCGACTACGGGCTGGAGTCCGCCCGCTTCCTCGTCGAACTGCTGGGCGACGCCCGCCGCAACCCCGACGGTCTGCGCTACGCCTGGCCCGCCCGGCTGCGCCAGGAGTACGGCGACGCCTTCGCCCTGGCCCGCCGCCTGGGCATGCTGCTCACCATGCCGGGCCTGCTGGCCGCCATCGGCCCGGTGGGCATGCGCGGACCTTTGGCCCACACGGTGATGAACTCCGCGGCCCGCCTGATGGGCAACCTCGTCACCCCACAGGACCGGGACCTCACGGCAAAGCTGTGGCTCGGCGCCGGCAAGCTATCCCGCGGCGTGGATAAGCTCCTCGCCGCGGACTCCCGCCCCCTCTTCGGGCGCCAATAAACCCGGACAGCACGAAAGCCCACGGTTTCCCGTGGGCTTTCGTTGTCTCCGGCGCACCCGAGCGACGTGGCCAAGCAACATGCCCGAGCAACGTGGCAGAGCAGGGACCCGTGCCCCGAAACTACGCCAGCGAGCTAGTCCAGCGGCTTCGTCCCGCTGTGCAGCGCAACGATGCCGCCGGTGAGATTCTGCCAGCCGACATTCTCCCAACCATTGGCGCGGATCTCGCGGGCCAGCTCCTCCTGATCTGGCCACGCGCGGATGGACTCCGCGAGGTAGACATAAGACTCCGGGTTGGAGCTGACCACCTTCGCCACCGCGGGCAGCGCGCGCATCAGGTACTCCTTGTACACGGTCGCGAAACCGGGGATGACCGGCGTCGAAAACTCCGCGATCGCGAGCTTGCCACCCGGCTTCGTCACCCGGGCCATCTCCCGCAACCCGGCGCGGAAGTCCACCAAATTACGCAGACCGTAACTGATCGTCACGGCGTCGAAAGTATTATCCGCGAACGGCAGATTCAGGCCATCGGCGCAGATCATCGGCACGTCCCGGTGCGAACCCGCCCGCAGCATCCCCAGCGAGAAGTCCGCGGCCACGCAGTACGCGCCAGACTCCGCCAGCTCCTCGGTGGACACGCCCGTGCCCGCGGCAAGGTCCAGCACCTTATCCCCCGGCGCGAGATCCAGGCGGCGGCGCGTGCGCTTTCGCCACAGCCGGTCCTGGCCGAAGCTCAGCACCGTATTCGTGATGTCGTAGTTCTTCCCCACGGCATCGAACATCGTGGCCACTTCGCGCGGATCTTTTTCCAGACTTGCCCTAGACATAAATTCTCATGCTACCCGGCGCACCGGCCAGCACCATCACGCAGTAATGGCCTGCTGGTAGTAGCCCATCAGCTGCTCGCACAGCGCGGGCCAGGTCTTGCCCTGCACGCGGGTCAACGCCGCGGCGGCGAACTGTTCGAGCGCGCCGTCCGCGATGATGTTCCCCACGGCCTCGGGCAGCTGCTCGGCGAAGCGTTCCGGGTCGAGCAGGAAGCCGCTCACCCCGTCCTCGACGAGGTCCACCGGCCCGCCGGCCCGTGGCGCGACCACCGGCAGGCCCGAGGCCTGCGCCTCCTGGATCGCCTGGCAGAAGGTCTCGAAGCGCCCCGGGTGGACGAACACGTCCAGGGACGCGAAGGCCACGGCCAGCTCCTCCCCATAGAGCGCGCCGGTGAACACCGCGGTCGGCATGAGCTTTTCCAGCTCCTCGCGTTCCGGCCCGTCGCCGACGATCACCAGCTGCACGTCTTCACGGTCGTTTAAGGACGCCAGGTTCGCCACATCCTTCTCCGCGGCCAGGCGGCCCACGAAGCCCACCAGCTTGCGTGGCTCGGCCGGGGCGGCGGTGCTGCGCTTGGCCTGGCCTTCCTCCCACCACTGGCCGCGCAGCTCCGCGCTGCGCTTGGCGGGGTGGAAGCGCTGCGTATCCACGCCCCGGCCCCAGTGGTGCACCCGCTGCACGCCGTGCTCCCGCAGCTGCTCAATCGTCGGCGAGCTCGGCGCGAGGGTCAGGCAAGAGTTGTTGTGCATCGCGCGCACCCAGCGCCAGGACATGTTCAGCAGGAAGGTGAGCTTGTAGTGCTCCGTGAAGCCAGGCACGTCCGTCTGATAGACCGCCACCTGTGGCACCTTCAGCGCCTTCGCGGCGAATACGCCCGCCCCGCCGAGGACGAATGGGCTGGCCAGGTGCACCACATCCGGCTGGAACTGCTTCAGCAGCTTATAAACCCTCGGCAGGGGCACGCCGATGGGCAGGGAGTTGATGGGCGGGAGGTTCACCGCGGGCACCCGGTGGATCGGAAAGCCCGCGTAGGTATCGCCGGGACCTGGTTCGCTGGTACTGGTTACGGACGCATCCCCGGCGGGAGCATCACCGGCCGGTGGTTGCCAGCCCGGCGGGCGCGGCGCGATGACCATCGCGTCGTGCCCTTCCCGCCGCAGGTGCTCCAGCACCCGCAACACCGAATTGGAAACCCCATTGACGATGGGGATGAAGCTCTCCGCGACGATCGCAACCCTCATTGTTCTCCCTGCTGCGCCTTCCATGAGTTTTCTCGCCACCGGACCAGCAGCCACAGACCCCCGCTCAGCACCATCGCCACGACGAGCGAGGAGAGCGCGGGTATCCAGGCCAAGGTCCAGCCACGGCCTTGCACCTTCACATTGCGGGGCTCGGACTTCTGATACTCCACCCGCACCCGCTGGCCCGCCTCCAGGCCGATCGGGTACAGCAAGCCCCGGTCCGGCTGGTGGTAGACCCCGTACTCATCCGGGAAGCGCACGGTGGTCCGCAGTACCCCGACGTTAACGACGTCCGCCGTGGCGAACGCCTGGTCCCTACCGATGCGGTAGTCGTTCAGCGCGGCGGTCGCCACCATCCCCAGGCAGACGGCCGCGGCGAAGGCCGTAAAGGCCGCGACGAGTTGCTTGCCGCGCCGGAAGCGGGTCGGGGTCGGCTGCTCAACGGCCGGCTCCTTCCCCACCGCTGACTGTTCCGTGGCCTGCTCGGTGGCCTGCTCGGCGGCCACGGGCTGCTCTACGTTCGCCGGACCCGCCGCGCCCGTTGGCGCGGCCTCCTGCTCGCGGTCCACCGGCTTACTCACCCGGGGTCACCTTGCCCCGGATCGACTTCTCCAGCGCCACGCGCGCACCCCGGTCCACAAAGGCCTCCACAACCAGCACCCCGCCGCCCCGGCGGCCCGGCACCAGGCCCAGCTTCTCGCCGGCCTCGCCGTCCAGGTCGCCGTGTTCCAGCGCGTCCAGCACCTCGGCGAGCTCCGCCGGGCTGTGAACCCCCACCCAGTCCACGCCAGCGGACTCGCACAGCCCAGCGAGCTTCGCGCCCGTGCCGGTGCCGAAGACCCGCTCGAAGGCCGGGGTGCCGTCGTCGAAACTCCGCAGGCTATCCCCACCCGGCTCCAGGGTCTCGAAGATCGCGCCGCCGTCGTCGTTGGCGACCACAATCACCAGGTTCTCCGGGCTGGGCTCGTCCGGACCAAAGTGCAGCCCGTTGACGTCATGAAGGAAAGAAAGATCACCCAGCAGGGCAAACGTCCGCGGGGCGCGGATCGCCGTCGGATCGGCGGAGGCATGCGCCAGGGCCGTACCCACGGCGGTGGACACCAGGCCGTCGATGCCCGCGGCACCACGGTTGGCCACCGTGTGCACCCCGTCGAAGGGCAGGCCCGCCCGGGCGATGTCGCGGATCGGCGAAGAAGCGCCGACGAACAGCGCGTCCCCGTCCCGCAGGGAATCCGCCAGCACCGCAGCCACGTGCAGCCCGGTGAACGCCCCGTCCTCTGTGGCCTGAGCGATGCCGTCGCGCACCGCCTCCGCGCCCAGCTCGGACACACCGCGGCAGACCTGCAGCCAGGACTGCGGCGACTCACCGGTCACGCGCACCGTGCTCGCGATCTGGTCGGCGGTCAGCGCCACGTCCGTGGGCTGTTCGACCTCAGTGAGCACCGTGATGGAAATGTCCTCGCTGGCCAGCAGCTGGGTCACCGGGCGGTGCAGGGTCGGCCGGCCAAGCACGATGACCTGCTCCGGGCGCGTGGCCGCGGAATACTCCCCGTGGGAAACCAGGCCGGTGGTGAACATCGCGGCCGCCGCCGGGTGCACCGGGAAGTCCGGGGCGGGGCTGGCGGGTTCAGCCAGGACAGGCAGGTCGCCGAGCTCCTCCAGCTGCTCGCGGGCCCACGCCCGATCGCTGACCGAACCCGCGATGACGAGGGTCCGCTTGGACGCGTCCACCGTCGCCTCACCGTAGGGCAGGCGCGCGGCCTGCTTCGGTAGGACGTAATTTCGGGCCGGCGCGGTCGGCTGCTCGGCCGCCGTTGCGCGGGCGGGCCCCTCGGCGAGCTGGCGGGCCAGGAGGGTCAGCTGGGTGCTGGACTCCGGGACCAGTGGTTCCCGCAGCGGGATGTCGAGGTGCGCCCCACCGCCCCGGGTGGGGTGGGTGGCGGCGCGGACCAGCTCGTCGACCTTAACCCGGACGCGGCGGACCAGCGGGTTCGTGGTGTCCAGGGCGGCGGCTGGGCCTGCCTCGTCGGCACCGGCCGCGGTGTTGGCGCTGGCGGACGGCGCAGCGGCGCTGGCAGTCACGGCATCGATCGCGGCGTCCAACTCCAGGGTGGCGACCGCGTGGGCGCCGAAGATCTCGCGCTGCTGGATGGTCTGATTAGCCCCCGTCCCCACCATCGACCACGGCCGGTTGGCAGAAAGGATCAGCAGCGGGACGTTCGTCGCCGTGGCCTCCACCATGGCGGGCAGGCAGTTAGCCACCGCCGTGCCGGAGGTCATCACGACCGGCACCGGAGTGTCCGAGTACTTCGCCAGGCCCAGGGCCAGGAAGGCCGCGGAGCGCTCGTCGGTGCGCACGTGCAGCCGCAGCCGCCCGGCGCGGCTGGCCTCCGCAAACGCCAAGGCCAGCGGAGCCGAGCGCGAGCCCGGGCACACCACGGCCTCCCGAACCCCGTTGCGAATCAGCTCGTCAACCAGTACCGCGCCAAGCAGTACTGCGGGTGAGGGCTGATCAAGGGTCTCGGGCGTGCTCTGGGAGATGCTGTTTTTCACACCCCATAACCTACGTGACCCTGCCCCGGCGGGGCGACGAGCCTGGCTCAGCCTAATCATTGTTCATTAATGCTGAACGTTCAGTTTTAGTGAACACGTGTTTCCAACCCCCTTTAGCCTCAGAAGGGCCCACGTCCATCCAAAAACATGGAGAACACGCGACTTAACCATCGAAGGCCTCGCATATTCCCTTCAAGAGGGCTTCGACCTGCTCCTTTCGCGCTTCAAACGGAGTCGGGTGCTCCCCCTCGGCAATAAGATGCTCTGCAAGACCAATCCCCCTATCACCCTCTTCAGCGAAACGATTAACCAATACGCTCGCTTCTCTAATCCCGAGCACCTGAGCGACATCGCTGCCGAGTAGCTGGGCAGCCATGCAATGAACATCTCCCCAATAAGACTGGAAGCTCGGCTTTAACCTTCCATAACGGTCCCAGATCTCGTCATCCTCTTCATACCAGGCAAGAATCAAGGCCAGGTCCTGGGCATCCTTATAGGTCCGACGCTCCTTTCGGTCGAACCATGCGTGCAGTTTCAGGGCGGCCAGTCCGGCGACAGACGGGATCTTCACCATCACGCCGCCCGGCAAAGAGACGAAGTCCGCCGAATCAAACACCTCTTGAACCCCATGAACGTTAAGAATTAGCCCTTCGCGCTCAACTTCATCTGGCGGGTTTTCAACTGCCCCAAACGGCACCAAGTCAATATCAAAGCCACTGACCTTGATCGCTTGCCAAGCTCTCCCCGGATAAGCGAAATGCTCCTTGAGGCGATCGAAATCCGCCCAGCTGCGAAGCGCTACCGCAAAATCGATGTCCCGCGTCGCCCGAGCTGGCGGGCCTGGCCGGTATTTTTCTTGATGAATATCCCTACACCGCGCCCCCACCAGCATGATCTGATCTAGGTCGATATACCGTCCAAGCGCAGCAAGAACCTCAGCAATATCCTCATTGCTCTCCGACCATTTCATTACCCCACCCCCAGAAGTTCTAGAAATTGATTGTCGATCTTAGCTCTTGCGCGACTCCCAGCAGGCGGGGTTCGTGAGTGCCCACGAGATCCGCATAGATTACTGGCCACGGCGCACATGGCCATTCACCAAGCACGGTCGCATGATCACTCTGATCCGTCTGATTCGCATCACGGCTTCCTTGGCCAGCGCCCCAAAACGCCGTGCGCACGATGACATTGCCATTGTCTGATCGGCGAATCCGACCGCTCCTCAACAACTCTCTAAGTTCAGCCGAGTCGCGCAAATAAAGATGAACGGTAGTTCCGCCTCGGACCAAGTGCGGCACAGCCTGCTCGCCGCTTACCCAGCCCATGGGGTCCATGGCCCCAAATCTGTCCAGATCCGCCTCTCCTCGGAAGATTTCCAGATCAGCACCAAGCCCAGTGGCATAGGACTGCGCCCACGCATCCAGGAGCGCCTTCGGTCGCTCGAAGTAATACCTTCCCCCGAAGCCCGACTTATTGAGGTACCCAGCTTGCGTCAGCAGTTCTAGCGTCTGCGCAGCGCTACCAACGGAGACCCCCGCCTGTCTCGCAACCTCTCGGACAGGAGAGTCAAGCAGTTCCGGGCGATCCAAAATAACCGCGCTCACCTGCGCTCGGCGTGGCGTAAACAAGGAACCGGTAGGCGCCTTAACTTGCGATGCAGCACCCCTTGCTGGCTTTCGTAATCGCCGAGCAGCTTTATCCTGTGGACTTGCCGAAGTTGCTTGCTCCCCTCTTTTCAGCGAAACGCTACCGCCTTGTTCAACCGGAGAACCCTTCACCCTGCCACGGATATCTAGGTACATCCCGGGAAAGGAGATAAAACAATTTCCTCGCTCATCTGCGAACATAACCCCCGCCCCCCGTAGGAAATCAGCCACCTTAGGCGTAACCCTCGGAGCGAGAAGCAGCGTTGGGAGGTCGCTCTCGTCGGCAGTTTTTTCCGCCACCAAAGCCCGTAACCCTTGTGGATCATTCGTCTCAACTTGGCGGGCCATACACTTCGCGGAGGCGTCACCGTGACGCACGAACAGTCCCCCATCCCCGACGCCCTCCTGACCTAGCTCCACGAACTCGAGAGGCACCTCTACAAGGTTGAATATGTCGTTCCAGCGACTGATTTCTTCCCCGTTCATACCGCCACTTTAGCTGATGTCCAGCAATAATGAACGTTCATTAATACTGAACGTTCATTTTTAGTGAACACACTTGTCGGCCTCCGGCCGAAAACATCAGCATCGTTAGGGTGAGGTTATGGAGCTATCTTCCCTGGATCGGGGCCACTTCCGCGCGCTCATTATCGGTGCAGGCCAGGCCGGGCTCGCCGTCACCGCCACCGGGCCGGACGCCACGAGCACCACGATCACCACGGACGTCCTCCTCAACGCCACCGGCACCTGGAACAACCCGCACGTGCCACACATCCCTGGCATCGAAACCTTCCGCGGCCGCCAGCTGCACACGAAGGATTACACCCGCAAGGAGGACTTCGCGGGCCTGCGCACCCTCGTCGTCGGTGGCGGACTGTCGGCCGTTCAGTTCCTCCTGGAGCTCCAGGAAGTGAGCGAAACCATCTGGGCCAACCTCCGGGCACCGAGGTGGATGCCGACGTCATCTTCTGGAACACCGGATTCCGTCACTCCCTGCGCCACCTCGCCCCACTGAAGCTGCGGGGACCGGGCGGAGGAATCCTCATGGACGGCGAAGTGCGCGTAGCCAAGGACCCGCGGGTGCTGCTGGTCGGCTATGGCTCCACCGCCTCGACGGTGGGCGCGACTCGCGCCGGCAGGCGCGCCGGTCAGGCCGCCGTCCGCTATCTCGAGTCCCGGTAGCCCGGCGTTCGCTTCAGGACGTCAACCTGATGCTGCGATTGGCATTGCTGCGAGGTGTTGCCGGGTTGTTACTAGTTGTTCCGGAGTTGTTTTCCGGCACGCCGAAACAACTTTGAAACAACTTACGAACAACTATTGTGGCCAGCCCGACCCTTCATCTCATTATTCCCCCAGGTCACGAAGCCTACGGAAGTTGTTTCAAAGTTGTTTTTATTGTTCCAGGATTGTTGCCAAGCTATTTACTCCGACGCCCCAATCCAGCGTGTGTTTGACCCACGCTGCGGGCCGGCCGGGTCAATACGCGCCACCCCGCGCTCCCGCAGTTTCCGCAAGATCTTCGTCACTTCGGAGCGCTCTATACCCAAAATCTCGGCGGCTTCTGCTGCGCGTACCGTGCCAGTTCGCAGCTGCTCTTCCAACCACTCTTCTGTAGGCATCGTCGCAGCACTAGCAAACTGGGGCTGGGCACCACCCGAAGAAGCTGTCCCCTGCTGAACCGCCCTTCCCAAAACCCATTCATCCGCCCCCTGGAGCCGCGCTACCACCCCAATGTCTTGGAGCGACTCCATCAGTTCGGCGGCTTCCATTGAAGAAATTTGCGCAAGCCGTTCAACCTGATTCTTCGTGATCCGAGGCGCGCTCCACAGCTGCTTTAAGACAATGAGAGTGCCCACGCTCCTCACGGCCTCGCCATCAGGTAGCTTCTCCAGTTCATGAAGCATCTTGATAAAACCCACATCGGGCTTACCTGCTGAAAGAATCACCTCAACGAAGGTTTCCTCAGCACGCACTTCCGGAACTTCCCGACCTGTTCCAATCATTGCGGACCACATGCGGTCAAAACCGCGCGACGATTCCTCAGCCAGGCCGAGCCCACGCATTACCGCCATAAGGCGACTATTCCGCGGCACCGATTGAGTCGTCAGCAAGTGATCCCGATCAACCCCCGGCGGCAGAGGACCCGGGGACCAAATCTTCAGAGTACGAGGCGTCTGGTCAACAACCACGGGGCGACTGATTTGCCAGTCCCTATGAATGAAGGCATTCGTGACGGCCTCGTCAATCGCCTGGGCAGGGAAGCGTGGGATCGCGGTTTCCTGCCCATCATCAAACTGCACTCTTTCAATTTCTTGACTTGCGCGCTCCCTGATTAGGCGGCGCAGCCGGGGAAGCGCAGTCAACAGCGGTTCACTGATCTCGCTCACTTCAGGATCGGCCCCCACGATGGGTCTCCAGAAATACTGAACCGTCAGGGCGGGCTTGTCCGGTGGCAGCATGAGGATCTCTGCCGCCCTCTTGAGCGAACCATCATGGCCCACGAGCCCCAGTTCGCGAAGGAGTCCGTTGGCACCTTTCGGCACATAATCCGACCCGTCTTCCCTGGACCGTTTCCCCCTCAACAGTCGGCGAGCCTCTTCCAGGACTGGCAGCTCGATGTCCTGAACCTGGAGCCTCGAGCTCCCGTTTGAATAATCGGGGTTCGCCCTTTCCCGAACCAACGCTTGCCGTTCTGCCTCCAGCAGCGGCTCACAACTCGTGCCCCGCCGCCGCTTCGCCTGGCCTTGGGTGCGGGTATACATGGTCAATGCTTCTGGGATACGGATCACAACAAGGCGACTACCGTGATACTCAAGTTCAGATGCTTCAACCCTCAGTTGCTGCTGCGTACCATGAAGAATCTTTCTCTCAATGGTTAAGGTATCCAAGTCCGTCCCCGTAAACGCTTCAGGTCCGGTCAGCTTGTCACTGATACCCACGATGATGTGCCCCATAGCGGACTCCCCATTAGCCAGGCACACCGCCTCATCAATGAGCTTTTCTACAAGTTGTGCCCGATGCTTATCGGCCTTCGAAGGCGCATACTGAACCCGGGCAGGGTCCTCTTTGATCTCTAGGGTCTCCGATTCGACATTGCCAGCCGAATCTCCGTTCCAAATAGCTTCTAGAGCCTCTGCAACATCCTCAGGCAGCCACGGTGTCGCATCGTCAATCATGGGGGATTCCATATGTGAAGTATACATTTCCCCAGGAAGTTGTTTTAGAGACGCCACCCACCCCAGCGAAACAACTTTGAAACAACTTACGAACAACTATTGTGGCCAGCCCGACCCTTCATCTCATTATTCCCCCAGGTCAAGAAGCCTCCGGCGGTTGTTTCAAAGTTGTTTCTAGTTGTTTTGGGATGCTCCCCTAGCGGGCGTCACGATCCCAGTTGAACGGCTGCAGCCTCCATCCTGCGAACCCACCACTGCCGACGCTCCGCGTCCACCGCGTAGCGCTCCAGCACCGCCGGATCGGGCTGGGTCGCGCCCGTGAGCATCGCGCCATCCCTGATCTCCCGCGCCCCCACGTCCGCAGTGAACAGCGAGCCCGTCGCCAAGCCCGCCGCATTCGGCCCAGCCTGGCCGAACACCCCGGCGCCCTTCCCCACCTGCGCCACCAGGGAAGCAGCCTGCAGGCCCGCACCAATGCCCACGGCGGTATCCAGCGCGGAGCTAAGCGTCAGACTCACCCCGTGGGCCGCCACCTGGCGCGCGACCGCCACGACCTGGTCGATGCCGCCCAGCGGGGCGACCTTCACCACGGCCACATCGCACGCCCCGGCCTCCACCACGGCCAGCGGGTCCGATGCCTTGCGGATCAGCTCGTCGGCGGCGATCCGCACCGGGGAACCACCCGGCGCGATCCCCTCATCGGCCAACCGCTGCCGAAGTTCCGCGAGCTCCGCCACCGTCGCGCAGGGCTGCTCCACGTAATCCAGGTCCTCCCCCGCCACATCTTCGGCCGCCAACTGCGAGATCACCGCCAGCGCCTGTTCCACCGACCAGCCCGCGTTCGCATCCACTCTGATCCGGGGCCGGGCGACCCCGTGCTCGGCGAACCAGGCCCGCACGGCTCGCACGCGCGCCACATCCTGAGCCAGAGCAACATCAAAGCCCTGCTCCCGCAGCACGGCCGGCTCAGCGACCTTCACCTTCACCGTCGTGCACCCCGGGTAACGGGCCATCAGCTCCCCCACCTGCTGCGGATTCGCCTGCGCGTCCACAGCGGGCATCGTGGCGTTCACCGGCACCGCGACCCCCGCCGGGACCTGCAACGCGGCATGATCCGCTAAGGCACCCTGCGGCCGGGCGGTGGCGTCGTCGTCAAGAAGAAGGGAATGGACCACCGCACTGCGCAACCAGCGGGAAGACTCCGCGGGACCGTATTCCAGGAAGGGTGCGAACTCCACCCACCCGCCGGCGGTGGGCACGAGCATCGCCTCGCGGGTATCGATGCCGCGGAAACGCGTGCGCATCGGCAGGGCCACCACGTGCGCGTGCTCGCGGGCGTGGCGGAGGAACTGGTCGAGCTGCTGCTGAGTGATATTCACGCCACCCACCCTAGGCGAGCGACCAGACACCTAATATGGGCAGGCATGAGCGAAAATAAGGTTTCCGAGATCTTCGACCCCACCGCCTGGCGCGAGGTTGAGGGATTCGACTTCACCGACATCACCTACCACCGCCACACCGGTAAGGGCCGCGCCAACGGCATCGTCCGCATCGCCTTCGACCGGCCGGAGGTGCGCAACGCCTTCCGCCCGCACACCGTCGACGAGCTGTACCGCGCACTCGACCACGCGCGCCGCACCCCGGACGTCGGCACCATCCTGCTGACCGGCAACGGCCCGTCCCCGAAGGACGGCGGCTGGGCGTTCTGCTCCGGCGGTGACCAGCGCATCCGCGGCCGTTCCGGTTATCAGTACGCCACCAGCCACGACTCGGACGTCGCCGCCGCTGGTGCCGAGGGCGTGGACGAGGCCCGTGCGAAGGTCGAGGGTGGCCGCCTGCACATCCTGGAGGTCCAGCGGCTGATCCGCACCATGCCGAAGGTCGTGATCTGCCTAGTCAACGGCTGGGCCGCCGGTGGTGGACACAGCCTGCACGTGGTCTGCGACCTGACCCTGGCGTCCCGCGAGCACGCGAAGTTCAAGCAGACGGACGCGGACGTCGGCTCCTTCGACGCCGGCTATGGTTCCGCATACCTGGCCAAGCAGGTGGGCCAGAAGTTCGCGCGCGAGATCTTCTTCCTCGGCGAGGCCATCGACGCCGAGACGATGCACCAGATGGGTGCTGTGAACCGCGTGGTGGACCACGCCGACCTGGAGACCACCGCGATCGAGTGGGCGCGGAAGATCAACACGAAGTCCCCGACAGCGCAGCGCATGCTGAAGTTCGCCTTCAACCTGACCGACGATGGCCTGATGGGCCAGCAGGTCTTCGCTGGCGAGGCCACCCGCCTGGCCTACATGACCGACGAGGCCGTGGAGGGCCGCGACTCTTTCCTGGAGAAGCGCGAGCCGAACTGGGACGAGTTCCCGTACTACTACTAGATTTTGTGGCCGGTCGGCGCTAGCCGCGCAGCTTATTCCACGCCGGGGGCATCGGGGCCTGCACGTCCAGCTCCTCGCCACTCGACAGCGGGATCACCAGTCGGGAGGCGTGCAGCATCAGCATCCGCACGCCTTTCTCCGCGGCCGCCTGGTTCACTGCCTTATCCCCGTAGCGGGAATCCCCGATGATCGGGTGGCCCAGATGCTGCAGGTGCACACGGATCTGGTGCTTCCGGCCGGTCAGTAGCTGAGCCTCCACGAGGGTTCCCGCACGTCCCCAGGGCTTCTTCACCCACAGCTTCGTCTCCGCCTGCTGCCCGGCGCGGCGATCCACCACCGTGGCCGCCCCCGTCTTCCGCAGCGGGGCATCAATCCGTCGCGGCTGCTTGCCCGACTTTTTCACGGCGCCACTGACCACCGCCAGGTAATAGCGCTGGATGTCCTCCCCACCCTCACGCAGGAGGGACTGCAGGTGGCGCAACATCTTCGAATTCTTCGCCACGATCAGCAGACCGGAGGTCTCCTTATCCAGCCGGTGCGCCAGCTCCAGCTCCTTATCCTCCGGCCGCAACACGCGCAGCGCCTCGATCACCCCAGCCTTGACTCCACTGCCCACGTGCACGGCGATGTTGGCGGGCTTATTCACGATGAGCAGATCATCGTCCTCAAAAACAATGTGCCGGGACAGCCTGCGGGCCAGCTGCTCCGCGGCCTTGCGATCCCCCGCGGGCTTCGGCTTCGCCTCAGCGACCTCGAGGGCGGGCAGGTGGACCTTATCGCCGGCGACAGTGCGCTGGTCGGGCTTGCACTTCGCGCCGTTGACCGTGATCTGCTTGGTGCGCATCATGCGGAACAGCACCGTGGCGGGCACGCCCTTGACCTGCGAACGGATGTATTTGTCCAGGCGGCGATCCGCCTGGGAGTCGCTCACGATCAGGGTCTGAGGTTCGGAATGCTTCATGGTGGCTCTGGGCTCTATCTGTAGCAGATCGGGCAAACAGGCCCACCCGGCTGTTCACGCTCGCAGCGCTGCCCGCGGCCCGCGGCTAGAGCTCGAAGCGCTCCCACACCCGCTGCGCGGCCGGATCGCGGTTCCCCAGGACCTTGTCGAGCAGCTTCCACAGGCCGTGCCCGAAGAGCTTAACCAGACCCCGGCGCTCGCTGGCAGGAACCGGGCGCACCGCCTGCTCTGGCTGGCCCAGGTAATTGCCGATCTCGCGGGTCAGGTCTGCGGTGATCCAGTCATCCACCCGCACCCCGTCGATCGTGGTGAACGCCCGGGATTCACCGCGGTAGACGAAGTGGCGGTCGAACATCCCGAGCGCCTGAGGGACGGCCGCCGCGACCGCGGGGTCTAAGGCCAGGCGCACCAGCCCGATCGTCGTGTCCACGGCGGTGCTGCCCGTCGCCCCCGGCTCGTGGGTGGCGAAGCCCTTCGCCTTCAGGTAGCTCAGCATGTCCTGCACCTCGTGGGCGGCGAGGTTCATCGTGTTGCGCTGTGCCTGGTTCAGCCGGGGGTTCCCCGCCGCTGCCCGCAGCGCATCGCCGACGCCACGTGGGTCGCTGTGACCCAGGGCGACCGCCAGCCGCGGGGCCACCGGTGCCACCGCGATCAGGAAGCTGCCGTCGGTGAGCATGGAATCCATCGCCACCACCGGGGTGACCTCGTAGGGCTCCGGGTCGGCCTGCTGCGCCCACTGCCCGACCGTGGCAAGCAGCCCACCCGGCGGGATGTCACAGGCCGGATCCCCCTGGCTGCAGATGCTGCGCACCTTGCCCTCGTAGCGGTCAAAGGTCCCCGCCGGGCGGGAGCCCAACAGGCCCGTGTGCTGCTCCGAGATCGGCCCGTGGTTCGTGGTGATGAGGGTGGCGCCATCGTTGTTGCCCCGGCGCGGATCCGCCAGCAGGTACGCCGCGATCACCTTCTCCGCCTGCTCCGAGGAAAGATGCATCAACACATCACCAGCGACGTGCGCGCCCTGGGAGAATCCCGCGAGCGCGAACGCGGTATCCGGGCACGCGGCCGAGACGTCATCGATCCGCGCCCGCACTTTCTCGACGCCATCCGCCGCAGAAGCCGCGTAGTTCGGGAACCTCGGCAGGCCGATCTTCTCGTTGCTGCCCACGATGCCTGCGCTGCCGTAATAGGGCAGCTGCCAGCTCCGCACGCCCTCGAAGCGCTGCTCGGCAAGCTTGCTGAAATTCGTGCCCACCACGAAGCCCCGCGGGACATTCGGGTCATCGCCCGGGTGGGCGTCCCCAGACCCAGCAGCGGTGATGACCTCCACGGCTGGGCAGGACGCGATCGGCGTGGGGGTGACGTCCTGAATAGGGCTCGCACCCGCCTGCGGGACCGCAACAGCAGCAGCAACGAGCGGGAGGGAAACAAGGCAAGACACAAGGCGACGCATGGGCAATAGTGTATTGCGCACGCTCCGGCGCTCAACGGTGAGCCCGGCAGTACACCGCTGGTCAGCGGGGCGACACCTCGCAGCCGGGAGACACCCCCGCCACGCAGCCAAGTAGAGTCGGACGGGTGAGTACTAATAATGAGACGCAAGAACTAGGCCGCTTCGGCGACCGCGGGGACGGACACTCGAAGTTCATTTACCCCGCGAAGATCGACGACGGCACCGGCATGGCAACGCTCGAGGCCTTTGAGGTCTCTGCGAAGAATCTCAAGGCCGCGCGCGGCATGCTCTCCCAGGTGCTGGACGGGCGCAGCTCGATCCTTCCGGTCCCCGCCGCCGACTCCCCGGACGCGGGTGCCAGCGAAGAGCTGAAGAAGGTCATGCGGGCAGGCGAGCCGGTCGAGGCCGGCACCCTCGTGGCCACCACCTCCGGGTCCACGGGCACCCCGAAGGGCGCGCTACTCTCCGCCGCGAACCTGCGCTCCTCCGCCCGCGCCACCGAGCAGGTGCTGCGCAAGAAGCTGAAGGTGGAGCCGGGCCCGTGGCTGCTGGCGCTGCCGGCCCACCACATCGCGGGCCTGCAGGTGATTCTGCGTGGCATGATGGCCGGTTTCACCCCGGTCGCGACCACCGCACTGATCGAGGGCACGGGCTTTAGCGTGTCCGGTTTCGCAGCCGACGCCGCCGCGCTGAAGAAGCGCTTCCCGCACGAGGATCTGCACACCTCCCTGGTCCCGCCGCAGGTGCACTCCCTGCTGGAGTCCGAGGAAGGCATCGAGGCGCTGAAGCTCTTCGGCGTGGTCCTCATCGGCGGTGCGGCGCTGGGCGATAAGGCCCGCCAGCAGCTGGACGAGGCGGGTGTGAACTACGTCCTGACCTACGGTTCCAGCGAGACCAGCGGCGGGATGGTCTACGACGGCCAGGCGCTGCCGGGCGCGAGCGTGCGCATCGAGGACGCGGACGCCAACGGCGCCGGACGCATCGTCCTCGAAGGTCCGATGGTCGCCCGCGGTTACCGCAACAACGACGAGGACTGCTTCCCCGAGCTCGGGGTCTACCGCACCAGCGACATCGGCGCCCTGGACGGGAACACATTACAGGTGCTGGGTCGGGCCGACGGCGCGATCAACACCGGTGGCGTGAAGGTTCTGCCCGAGCAGTCGGAGAACGCCACCCGCTCCCACGCTGTTGTGAACGGCGAGGCGGTCTCCGAGGTCTGTGTCTCTGGTGTTTCCGACGAGCACTGGGGCGAGGCCGTGGTCGCCGTGCTGCGCACCGCTGGTACTGAGGCTTCCGGCGATCCGGTGGAGGTCACCGACGCCGTGCGCTCCTCCATGCGGGAGGCCGGTTGCGCGGATTACCTCATCCCGCGCCGCGCCTTCGCTGTCGCGGAGCTGCCGAAGACCGGCCCGGGCAAGCTGGATCGCATCGCGATCGCGGAGCTCGCCCGCCAGGCCTGCGCCGCGAACTAGCGGTTGTCCGTCACCACCCGCAGCGCGGAGACTGCCGCACCGTCCGTCTCCTGCAGCATCAGCGGGTCGGTGCGCGGCATGGGGGAAATCGTCATATCCGCGCGCATGTCCTGCAGCGGGATGCCGACCATGTGCACCCGCGGATCAACCTGCCCGTCCTCGTGGATCAGCCGGCTCGTCGCCAGCTCGACCTCTGGGGCGCGGGAGGCGGTGCCATCGCCGCGCAGCCAGGTGCGCATCCGGCCGGCGTCCTTGAGCTGCTGGCTCAGCGGATCCGCGGTGCTGCGCACGTCCGGCTTGTGCAGCCACGCATCCACCAGGGTGCGGGACTCCACCGGCTCCTCCCGGGTCACCGGGGAGGTCATGACGAACGCAGGCGTCTCGGGGTCGATCACCATCGTCGGGTGCGCGCCCAGGAAGCGGACGTAGCCGGCGTCCACCAGGCACAGCAGCTCTGCGGTGCGGAAGGCCGGCGGCCCGGAGCCCACCATCTGGCCCACGCGCTTGAGCTCCGCATAGGCACCTCGGCGAGATTCGGTGGTGAACCGGCCGGGCTCGTCCACGACGGCAGCGGGCTTGCGGGCCGAGCCGATGACCTGCAGGCCCATCTTCACCGCCGACTCGCGCGCGGACTGAGCCTCGGAAAGATCCGCGGCCAAACCATCGGCAATGCACGCGGTGAGCTCGTCGATGCTCTGGCCCGCCTCCCCGGCCTGCTCCGCGAAACGCGCGACGGGGTCGGCGTGATACGGCAGGTCGAAGCGGTTTTCTTGCGCCACCAGCCCGTCCAGTCGGGTGTCCTCGTGCAGCCGCCACGGGTCGGTGTCCGGGTCGTCGATGATCTCGCCGACCTTTTTTAGGACGTCAGGTTCGGCTGCCAGCAGAACCCGGTAGTAGGCCTCTTGTGAGTCCCGCAGGATCGCCGGCCACAGGGTCTCGCCGAAGTCCAGGCTATTCGCCGGAATCTGTGCGAGATCCAGCTCCGCGACGGCGGCCTTGAAGCGAGGCAGCCAAGCCGCGGGAGGCAGCGAGCCGAAGACCGGCTTCGGCTGGTACGGGTAGCCGTGGTGGGAGGTGACCACGAGCTTCGGCTCCCGGCCAGAGGGCTCGTAGCGCAGCCCCGAGCGGGCGTCGGCGTCCGGAATAAACCGCCCGCCACGGTCGATGGTGAGCATGGCCATGAGGTCGAAGAAGCCCATCCCCAGGCCGCGGACCAGCACCTCCTCCTGGGACTCCTCCCAGCTGGGGATCTGGCTGATCTGCTGGTCGGCGGGGTTGCCGGGGCGGATCCAGGTGAGGGCCGGGTGCATGTCCACGGCGGAAGCGGTGAAGCTCTCCATCGCATCGGGGGTGGTATCGGCCCAGCCGATGGCGAGCACGGTGGCATCCGCGAGGATCGTGGTGCCGTTGTCCAGCGTGATGCGGTCACGGGTGGGATGGCCTTCGCCGTTGCCCGCTTCGGCGTCGGCCCCGGCTGCGGAGCCTCCCGGCACCTCCTCGATCTTGGTGGCGCGGGCGAGGTGCTGGTGCACCGACATCCCCTCCGGGAGCAGCCCCAACACCACGCTGAAAACCCAACGCAGATACTCGCCGTAAAGGGCTCGGCTGGGGTGGGATTCGGGCCGGGTTTCGGCGATCTCCGTGGCGTATTCCGCCAGGGACCACCCAGCACCCACGGTTGAGGCGGATTCTCCGGCCTCCGAGGTCGCCTCCGGCAGAGGCTCCGCAGCCTGGGTCCCATCATTATCCGAGGTCAACGGGTTGCGTTCGGCCCCAACACTCAGCGGAAGGCGAGTGAACAGATCTGTCTTTTTTCCGCCCGGATCCCGCTCTGAGTCCAGCTCTTCACCGCGGATGAGCATGATCCACTCGTGCATGGTCGGCCCCTCCACCACGGGTGCTGTAACGGTTGCTCCGGGCTCAGTGAAGAGGGTGACCGCATCGGCCAGAGTGTTCATGCACAGAGTCTTGGTCTGGTCTGTGCGCCAGACTTTCCCCTCCCCCGGCTGCACCTCGTCAACCACATGAATGTCCAGGTGAGTTGTGGTTTTACGCGGATCGAGCTGGCGATATTCGGCGGCGAGGCGCTCCAGGATGGAAATACCTCGCGGGCCACCTCCGATGATCGCGATGGTGGGCGTTGAATCGGTCATGGTCCTTGGGCTGGTCATGTAGGCCATCTTATCGTGAAGGTTTTCCCGTGATACCCTAGCCCTCACCCCTTATAGACAGATCTGTTCATTTTTATCCACAGGAGGGAATACCTATGTCCCCCGGCTTGCCCCGCACCCAGGGCACGTCCAGGCGCCACACCCGGCGCCCCATCAGATCGGTGATCACCCTGCTCACCGCCGTCGTCCTCGGCCTCGGCGGACTCACCGCCTGCAGCAGCGCCGGTGGTTCCGAGGACAACCCCGCCGAGCTGACCTACCTCGATTCCCTCCCCTTCAACAACCTTTACCCGCCGACCGCGGGCTTCTACCCCAACGGCGGTGTCGTCAACAACATCACCGACCGGCTGCTGTGGCAGGACCCGGACACCCTCGAGCTCCACCCGTGGATCGCCACCGACCTGCCGGAAGTCAACGAGGACGCCACCGAGTTCACCTTCCGCCTGCGCGACGGGGTCACCTACTCCGACGGCACCCCGCTGGACGCGGAGAACGTCGTCAAGAACTTCGACCTCTTCGGCCTCGGGAACACGGAGAACAAGCTCACCGCCTCCGAACAGATCAGCTCCTATGAGCGCGGCGAGGTTATCGACGATTCCACCGTCCGCTTCCACTTCAGCGAGCCCGAGCCCGGCTTCCCCCAGGCTGCCAGCTCCATCAACGCCGGGCTGCTGGCCAACTCCTCCCTGGAGATGACGGACGAGGGTTTCGCCCCTGGTTCGGCCCGCAAGGTCATTGGCTCCGGTCCCTTCGTCATCACCGGCGAGAAGCGGAACCGCGAACTGACCTTGAGCGCGCGGGAGGACTACGACTGGGCGCCACCGGTCTTCGCCGAGCGCGGCCTGAACACCGGGCGTCCGGAGCTGGACACCGTGCGCGTCGTTGTCGCCAAGGAGGACAGCGTCCGCGTCGGTGGACTCAAGGCCGGGCAGGCGGACATCGCCCGCCAAATCGAGGCCCCGGAGGAAAAGCACCTCGCCAAGGCCGGAATCAACATCCACGCAGCACCGACCAACGGCGTGAACAACGGCCTGGCCTTCCGCTTCCGCCACCCGCTGCTGCAGGACATCCGGGTGCGCCAGGCGATCATCGCCGGCGTGGACCGCGAGAAGATCCTGCGCACCCTGTTCTCCGACTCCTACCCGCTGGCCACCTCCACCCTCGCCCACACCGCGCAGGGCTACGAGGCGCAGAAGGGTGCCTACGAGTTCAACCCGGATAAGGCCCGCACGCTCCTCGACGAGGCCGGCTGGACCGTCGGGCACGACGGTATCCGCACCAAGGACGGCAAGCGCCTGCGCCTCGTCGTCAACGACGCCCCACAGCAACCCCGCACCCGGGAGGTCGTCACGATGCTGCAGCAACAACTGCGTGCCGTCGGCATCGACGCGCAGCTGCACCCCGGCGACGTCGCCGCCCAAAAGGCAGCCCAGACGGACGAGAACCAGGTGCAGCTCAACCTCACGATGGTGGGCCGCGCCGACTACGACGTCATTAAAAGCCAGTACTACTCCGAGAACCGCAACGCGCTGCTGAACATGCACCCCGACGAATCCATCGGCGATGAGAAGCTCCAGCAGCTCCTGCTCGACGTCGCGCAGTCCCCCACCGAGGAGGAGCGCGCGCGAGCCTCCAAGGCAGTGCAGAAGCACCTGACCGATAACGCCTACGTCCTGCCCTTCTTCGAGGAACCGCAGGTCTTCGGCGTGCACCCACACGTCCACGGCTTCCGCGCCGAGAGCATCGGCCGACCCTGGTTCTACCTGACTCGAAAGGAGGCCTAGCCATGACCGGCCGCCAGATCCTCGCCCGCATCGGCCAGGCGATCCTCGTGTTGTGGGCCACCTTCACCCTCGCATTCATCCTGCTCACCGCACTGCCCGGGGATGCGGTGGCCACCCGCTACGCCGACCCCGAGCTTGGGCTCTCCCCGGCGCAGATCCAGCAGATGCGCGACGTGTACGGCGCCGACGAGCCCATCCTCGTGCGCTACATCAACTCTCTCACCGGCGCGCTGCGCGGGGACTTCGGAAACTCCCTGATGAATGGCGAGTCCGTGACCAGCGCTTTGGGCGCTGCTCTGCCAAACACGCTCGCCCTGGCGCTCGTGGCTTTTCTGCTCGCCAGCGTGATCGCTCTGACCCTGGCCACGCTCGCCGCCCCGGGCCGCAACAACCGTGTCAGCCGCTGGCTGGCCAATACTCTGGCGAGCGTCCCCTCCCTGCTGATCGCACTGCCCCCGTTCTGGCTGGGCATCATCCTGATCCAGGTGTTCAGTTTCACGCTGGGGTGGGTCCCCGTCATCGACGCCTCCCCGACCCAGTCGATCATCCTGCCCGCCATCGCCATCGCCCTGCCGCTGTCCGCGCCGATGGCCCAGGTGTTGCTCCGCGGGATTCAGGACGCCTCGGCCCAGCCCTTCGTCACCGTGGTGCGGGCCCGTGGGGCCAGCCACCACTGGGTGCTGTGGCGCAATGTCCTGCGCAACGCGATGCTTCCCGCACTGACCATCGCCGGGCTGACCTTCGGTGAGCTCATCGGCGGCGCTGTGGTCACCGAGGCCGTGTTCAGCCGCGCTGGCATCGGCGCGATGACCGTGGACGCCGTATCTAACCGCGATACCCCGGTGCTCATGGCCGTCGTCGTCATCAGCGCCGCGGTCTACGTGCTGGTCAACCTGGCCGTCGATGTGCTGTACCCGGTGCTCGACCCCCGGCTGCGCAGCCGGGGCGCACAACCCGCCACCACGAATGGGAGGGGCTAAAACATGACCACCACACTGACCTCTAAGTCCCCACTGCGCTCCCGGCTGACCGGCCGATCCCGCCCCCGCCCGCGGAAGGCGGGTTGGGGCGCGGTGGTCTCCGGGCTCATCGTTGTCATCGCACTGGCCTGGGCACTCGTGCCGGGGCTGTTCGCCTCGGGCGACCCCGTGAACTCCGGTAGCACCGCCCCACTGCTGCCGCCCAGCACCGAGCACTGGTTCGGCACCGACGCCGTCGGCCGCGACCTCTACACCCGCGTGGTGTGGGGCACCCGGCAGTCCCTGCTCGGGGCGCTCGTCGCGGTTCTGCTCGGCATGATCATCGGCACCCTGCTGGGTGTCATCGCCGGGTCCTCCCGCGCCCGGCGCGGCTCCAGCACAGGTGCTAAGGGCAGCTGGGTGGACACGCTGATCATGCGCATCGTGGACGTTCTGCTCGCCATCCCGGCCCTGCTGCTCAGCCTCTCGGTGATCATCGTGCTGGGTTACGGCTCGATCAACGCGGCCATCGCCGTGGGTATCACCAACGTCGCGATGTTCGCCCGGCTCGCCCGCTCCGAGGTGCTGGGCGTGGCGTCCTCCGATTATGTCGAGGCCGCCTACGCCTCCGGCGGCACCCGTGCCTCCGTGCTGTGGCGGCACGTCCTGCCGAACTCGCTGACCCCGGTGCTCGCGCTGGCGGCCCTCCAGTTCGGCAGCGCCATCCTGCAGCTGTCCGCCCTGAGCTTCCTGGGCTACGGTGCTCCGCCACCGACGCCCGAGTGGGGCCTGATCATCGCCGAGGGCCGGGACTTCATCGCCACGTCCTGGTGGCTGACCGTCCTTCCGGGCCTGGCCATCGTCCTCGTCGTCCTGGCGACCAACCACCTCAGCACCGTCCTCCGCGACCGGGAAGGAGCCCGCTCATGACCACCCCATTGCTGAAGGTCACCGACCTCGCGGTCACGTACAACTCCGCCCACGGCCCCGTGCACGCGGTGACAGATGTGTCCTTCTCCGTCGCCCCCGGTCGGGTCACCGCCATCGTGGGAGAATCCGGTTCCGGAAAATCCACCTCCGCCATGGCGACGATGGGGCTGCTGCCTGCCAACGCGTCGGCGTCCGGAAAAATCGAGCTCAATGGGCAGGACCTAAACCGCATCACGCAGCAGCAGTGGCGCGGCGTCCGCGGCCTGAAGATCGGGCTCATCCCGCAGGACCCCGGAACCTCGCTGAACCCCGTGAAAACCATCGGCGACTCGGTCGGCGAGGTGCTGCGGATTCACCGCCAGGCGCTGGGCAATCCCAGCAAACAGGAGCGCCGCGCGACCGTCATCGAGCTCCTGGACGCCGTGGGCATCGATCAGCCCGAGCTGCGCCATGACCAGTATCCGCACGAGCTCTCCGGCGGTATGCGGCAGCGCGCCCTCATCGCCGCCGCGCTGGCCACCGAACCGGACCTCATCATCGCCGACGAGCCCACCAGCGCCCTGGACGTGACGGTGCAGCAGACGATCCTGGACCTCATCGACCAGCTGCGGGAAGACCGCGGCATTGGTGTGCTGCTCATCACGCACGACCTCGCCGTGGCCAGCGACCGGGCCGACGAACTGGTGGTCATGCAGTCCGGCCAGGTCAAGGAGGCCGGGCTCACCGGCCGCATCCTCGGCGATCCGCGGCACCCCTACACCCGCCGACTGCTCGCTGACGCCCCTGGGCTGACCAACCCCGTGCGCCGACCGGCGCGGGCTCGGAAGCATGCGGGAGCCAGCGCCCCTGGGGCCGCTGGCCCCAAGACCGGTGCTCCCGGCAGCGAGGTGGCCCCTAAGGAGAAGGCCCCCGCCACCCGCGCGGCACGCGGCTCCAAGGCACGTAGCTCCGAGCCACGCGGCTCCAAGGAGCCCATTCCCCCGCTGCTGCGCGTTAGCTCGATGAGCAAGCGGTTCCACCCCGCCCGCGGCCAAGAGGCATTCACTGCGGTCGACGGTGTGAGCTTCTCTGTCGCCCGTGGCACCACGCACGCGATCGTCGGGCAATCGGGTTCCGGCAAATCCACCCTCGCCCGCATGGTCTGTGCCTTCGAGGATCCCAGCGCGGGGGTGGCCTACCTCGAGGGGGCTGCCATCAACGAGCTCGCGGAGAAGGATCCGCGCCAGCTGCGCCGCAGGGTGCAGATGGTCTACCAGAACCCCTATGGCTCGCTCGACCCACGCCAGTCCATCGGTTCGGCGATCGCCGAGCCACTGCGCAACCTCAGCTCGCTCTCACGGACCCAGATCCGCGCGAAGGTCGCCGAGGTGTTGGACCAGGTCAGCCTGCCCGAGGCGCTGGCCAACCGGCGTGCCGGGGAGCTCTCCGGCGGGCAACGCCAGCGCGTGGCCATCGCCCGCGCGATGGTCCTGGAGCCGGAGCTATTGGTTCTCGACGAGGCCGTGTCCGCGCTGGACGTCACCGTCCAGGCCCGCATCCTGGAACTGCTCGACGAGCTGCAGGAGGAGCTGAACCTGACCTACCTGTTCATCTCCCACGACCTCGCCGTCGTCCGGGAGATCAGCGACACGGTCAGCGTGATGAGCAAGGGCCGCCAGGTCGAGCTGGGCTTCACCGAGGAGATCTTCAACGATCCGCAGCACGACTTCACCCGTCAGCTGCTGCGGGCCATCCCGGGCCAGCGTTACCGCGAGGGCGTGTTCAACCTGGGGCTTTAAGCTCGCGAACGCTGGTGCTCCCCTCCGTGCGCCCCGTCCACCTGCCACAGCGGATCCGCCCCGCGCCCTAGCGGGACATTGCGATCCGCAGTGCGGAACGTGCGGCGGCGTCCGTCTCCTGGAAGATCACCGGGTCCTCCCCCACCTTCGGTGAGTTCGTCATATCGGCCCGAACCTCCCGCAGCGGCACGCCCAGCATGTGCACCCTCGGATCGCGCTGACCCGACTGGCCAATAAGCAGGCCCGTTTCCCGGTCCACCTCCGGGGCGCCAGACAGGGAGCCATCGCCCCAGGCCCAAGCCCGCATCCGGGACTGTGCCAGCAACTGCCTGCTCAGCGGGCAGGCCGTGTGCCGCACATCCGGGTCGTGGATCAGCGCCTCGATCAGCACAGGCGCGCACACCTCCTCCCCCGTCGTCGCGGAAATGACCCGGAACGCCGGGACCTCCTCGTCCACGGTGAGCTCCGGTTTTGCGCCAAGGAAGCGCACCATCCCGGCGTCGATGAGCGCGAGCAGCTCGGCGGTGCGGAAGGCCGGCGGGCCCACGCTCACCATCTGGGCGATGCTGCCGAAGAGCGCGTATTCCTCCTCGCGGGAGGCCTGCGTGAACCGCCCCGGCTCGTCGACCAGGGCGATCCGCTTCATCGCCGCCCCGAAGCTGAATAGCCCCATCTTCACCGGGGATTCCTCGCCGCGCTGCGCCTCCCGCCAGTCGCCGAGGAGGTGTTCGAACAGGCTCCGGGTAAAGGAGTCGATGCTCAGCTCCTCGCCCGCTGCCTCCGCCT
Source organism: Corynebacterium sp. HMSC22B11 (assembly GCF_001815965.1). NCBI lineage: Bacteria > Bacillati > Actinomycetota > Actinomycetes > Mycobacteriales > Corynebacteriaceae > Corynebacterium > Corynebacterium sp. HMSC22B11. Next base: position 49,131 of record NZ_KV823527.1, read on the forward strand.
TGTCCTCAAGACGAGCGACCGGGTCGTTCTCCCAGGGGATGTTGAATCGCTTTTCCGGGTCCACCAGCCCGTCCAGGCGGGTGTCCTCGTGCATGTTCAGCGGGTCGGTGGCCGGGTCGTCGATGACCTCGGTGACCTTCTTCAGGACGTCAGGTTCGGCCGCCAGCAGAACCCGGTAGTAGGCATCTTGTGCGTCGCGCAGCAGTGCTGGCCACAGCGTGTCCCCGAAGTCCAGGCTATTGGGGTCCAGCGGAATATCGAGCTGGGCGATCGCCTCGTCCAGGCGGCGCAGCTCCGCACGCGGCGGCATTCCCGAGAACTCCGGGCGGGGCTGATGCGGGTAGCCACGGCCCGCCATAGCCAGGATCCGCGGTTCCCGCCCGGAAGGTTGGTAGCGCAATCCCGCTGGCGCGGTGGCGTCCGGTATGAAGGCCCCGCCACGGCCGAGCGTGAGCATGGACATGGCGTCGAAAAATCCCATGCCCAAGCCCCGGATCAGGATCTCCTGGCCGGACTCCTCCCAGCTGGGGATGGCAGAGAAGTCCTGATCAGCCGGGTTATTCGGCGCAACCCACTCCAGCTGCTCGTGCTTGGCCGCGGCAGCCGCGAGTTCCTGCTCCTCCGGGGCGAGATCCGTGTCCAACCAGCCCAGGGCGAGCACCGTCGCGTGCGCATGCAGGCGGGTGCCGTCCGCGAGTTCGATGGTGTCCGTGCCGTCTGCCGCTGCTTCGATGCCCACCGCCTTCGAGCGGTGCACCGTCACCTCGATGGCCTCGGGTACCATGCCCAGCACCGCGGAGAAGACCCAACGCAGGTACTCGCCGTACAGGCCCCGCGGCGGGTGGGTATTCGGCCGGGCCTGCTGGATGTCTTGCGCCCGGTGGTCCAGGGGCTGGACCGGGTGGCGGGAAAACAGCGCTGCCTTCGCCCCACGCGGGTCGCGCTGCTCCCCCAGCTCCTCGCCGCGAAGCAGCATGATCCACTCGTACATGGTCGGGCCTTCGAAAACCGGGGATGCCACGCTGGAGCCCGGCTCCGGGAACAAGGTCACCGCGTCGGCCAGCGTGTTCATGCACAGGTCGAAGTTCTGGTCGGTGCGCCAGATGCGCCCCGCCCCGGGCTGGACGTCGTCCACCACGGCCACGGCCAGGCGTTCAGGGGCAGTACCCTGCTCCGCCAGCTCCCGGTGGGTAGCCACGATCCGCTCCAGCACGGAAATCCCCCGTGGCCCGGCCCCGATGATCGCGATCCTGCGCTCAATACTGCTCATGGCCCCACCCTACGGATGATCCCGATCACGGCGAGGCAGCGCCATACTAAGCGAGATAATAAAAGCCCTGGCCACACGGGCCAGGGCTATGAGGAAACGGAGTACAGAGTTTTAACGGGGGCGACGCTCGCAGCCGACGCCGTCGTTGTCACGGTCAAGGTGGGAAGCGTAGCCCGCCTCGCCGCGGCGGATCGGGCGGCCCAAGTCGTTCCATACTGCACGGCAGTTCTGGTAGTAGCGGGACTGTGCCGGACGCGGCGCAGGTTTCGGCGCAGTTCGCTTCGGCGCTGGCTTTGGCGCAGCGCGCTGTGGTACCGGCTTCGGCTTTGCCACCTGCTTCGGGGCCTGTTTAGCGGCTGGCTTCGCAGCCGGCTTTGGGGCAGGCTTCGGCGCCGGTGCCGGGCCCGGGATGATGCCAGGCAGCGGGTTGGGCACCATGCCAGCCTGGATCGCCCACAGGCCGCCGCCGATAACCGCAGCGATGGCCGCGATGCTGCCGATGACGATGCCCGCGATCGCGCCCTTGGAGAGCCCTTCCTTCTCCTCATCCTCGGAGGAGGATCCCCCGGACCCGGTGGTGGTGTCGTCGGTGTTGCCCTGGCTCGAGGAGGAGCCGAACAGACCGGACTGGCCCTCGGTGTTGTTAGTGTTCGTCGAGTCTTCATTGGCTTGAATGAGAGCCGCAGGCGAAGCAGGAGCCGCCTGGGCGACTGGGGTGAGGCCGCCGGTCAGCACGGCAAGCGCCGCTGCCAGCGAAATGACAGTTTTTCTCATGGCATAACAATCACCCATTTGTATTTGGGACACAACTTACCCGTGGAAAACCTCTCCCCGAGGGCCTTTTCACCTACCCCCGTCACCCCCTTTCCCACCGTAAAGGGCGAAATAACCACCGATTCCCCCCGCGTCACGCGCCCGTCCCGCGTGCTGAAGCAGCCCCGACATAGCCCCCGCGCCCAAGCGAGTAGAGTAAACAGTTTGCATCCACCCCTGCCCGAAGGAAGGTTGACCGCCGCGTATGTCTGCCACCAACACCGCCACCGCCGCCGACTGGCTCGAAGGCGCCCGCCCGCACACCTGGGCTAATGCCATCGCCCCGGTCCTGGCTGGAACAGCAGCCGCGGTAACCACCGGCGGGGCGTCCTTCCCGCGGGCGCTACTCGCCCTCGTCGTCGCGCTCGCGCTGATCATCGGCGTGAACTACGCGAACGATTACTCCGACGGCATCCGCGGCACCGACGACGACCGCTCCGGCCCCCTGCGCCTCACCGGCTCCGGGCTGGTGGAGCCCACGCTCGTGAAGTACGCCGCCTTCGCCTGCTTCGGCGTGGCTGGGGTCGCCGGAATCGCGCTGAGCCTGCTGAGCGCCTGGTGGTTGATCCTCGTCGGCGCAGTCTGCATCGCGGGCGCCTGGTTCTACACCGGCGGTGAAAACCCCTATGGCTACCGGGGTCTTGGCGAGGTCGCGGTGTTCATCTTCTTCGGCCTCGTCGCGGTGTTGGGCACGGAGTTCACGCAGTCCGGGCAGATCACCTGGCGCGGGCTCGGCCTGGCTGTGACGATCGGTGCGCTTTCCTCGTCCGTGAACCTGGCCAATAACCTTCGCGACATCCCGACCGACTCGGTCACCGGCAAGATCACCCTCGCCGTGCGCCTGGGGGATGCGGGCACCCGCGCGCTATGGCTGAGCCTGGTCGGTGGCTCCGTCGTGCTCACCATCGCGCTGGCCGCAGGTCAGCTCGCTGCGCTGCTGGGTCTGCTGGCAGTGCCGCTGTGGGTGCTGGCCTCCGGGCCCGTGCGCAAGGGCGCACAGGGCAAGGATCTGATCCCGGTACTTGGGCTTACCGGCCGCGGCATGCTGCTGTGGTCGGTGATGATGCTGATCGCGGCGTTTATCTAGCCGCGCACGCTCCACCAACACGGCCGGCCCTCAACGCCGACCCCCAGCCCGTTACCTTGTGAGTGTCCCCGATAATGGGG
>NZ_KV823528.1:0-3096 GCF_001815965.1 Corynebacterium sp. HMSC22B11
GGTCTTCCTGTCGCCCGAACTTTGCAACAGCACCGTTTAGAGCAGTCCAAGACGTGATCAAGTCCAACCCGAAGTACCACGGGCTTGAAGCACTCGTGGCGTTTTCTGGCTCCCTGGATGTGTCCAAGGACGAAGATGTAGAGCAGATCGTCACCGAATCCTCGCTCAATAACGAAAACGCACCCGAGGGACAGCGCCGGATGGAAACGTCCAAGATGTTCGACGGTGCTGCATACAAGTTTTTGATCGTGGCGAATAAATACCAGACCGGATTCGATAAGCCACGCTTGTCCGCGATGTATGTGGACAAGCCACTATCGGGCGTGATGGCGGTGCAGACACTTTCCCGTCTTAACAGGACGATGCCTTCGAAAAACAAAACCAAGACGTTCGTGGTGGATTTCGTCAACGATCCTGAGACGATCTTGGAAGCGTTCCAGCCGTACTACTCGCAGGGGACTGCCGAAGGTTTGGTTGACTCCAAGACCGCATGATTCCTGAGAGGGCGTCGTGCTGAAACGATGGCAACCATGCCGAAGATCACCTACACCGACGAGTTCAAGCGCGACGCGGTCGCGTTGGTCGAGTCGGGTATCCCGCAGAAGCAGGTCGTCAAGGACCTCGGTATCGCGAAGACCACGCTGCAGGCGTGGATCCGTGACGCGAGGTTCAAGTCCCATGGGATGACCCCGACCACCGATCCAGAGGCGCGCAAGGACATGTCGCAGGCGCTGCGCAGGATCCGGGAGTTGGAGATGGAAAACGAGGTGCTGCGGCGCGCGGCGGCGTATCTGTCGCAGGCTCACATCATGCCCCCAAAATGATCTATCCGCTCGTGAAGGAGATGGCCGCGGTCGGTGCCCGGGTGAGGGTGCCGGTGGCGGTCGCGTGCCGGATACTGGGATTCTCCAAACAGGGCTACTACAAGTGGCTCAAGCAACCGGTGTCAGCCCGTGAGGCCGAGGAACGCGAGTTGATCGCCGTGCTGCGCGAACTCCACGCCGATGATCCGGAAGGCGGCTACCGGGTGCTGGCAGACGACCTCGCTGAGTTGGGCTACGAGTTGTCCGAGCGCAGAGTGTGGCAGTTGTGCCGGGTCGCCGGGATCCAGTCGGTGTTCGCCAGGCGTAAGACTCGCTACAAGAAGGCCGGCGCACCGGTTCACGATGACCTGGTGCAGCGTCAGTTCACCGCTGACGAACCTAACCAGGTGTGGCTGACCGATATCACCGAGCACCGCACCCGCGAGGGCAAGGTGTATCTGTGTGCGATCAAGGACGTGTTCTCCAACCGGATCGTGGGCTACTCGATCGATTCACGGATGAAGGCCCGTATCGCCGTCAACGCGCTCGAGATGGCGGTGGCCCACCGAGGCCGGCCCGCTGGGGTGATCGTCCATTCCGATCGAGGGTCCCAATTCCGGTCGCGCCGCTTCCGCAAAGCGCTGAAGCGCCACAGGCTACGTGGCTCGATGGGCAGGGTCGGGGCATGTGGCGATAACGCCGCGATGGAGTCGTTCTTCGCGCTACTGCAGAAGAACGTCCTCGACCGTCGATCCTGGGGCACACGAGAAGAACTGCGTCTGGCCATCGTGTCCTGGATCGAGGGCAAGTACCACCGCAAACGCCGTCAACGCCGACTCGGGAAACTCACCCCCATCGAGTTCGAACTCATCATGAACCCAGCCGCTACACTGGCGGCATAAACCCGGAGGTCAACCAAACCTTCAGGACGGACCTGACCCCTGTTTGGTAGACACCTCTGATTCCGGCTGTGTTGAGTCGGGGAAAGGTAATCTACCTCCATGCCTAGGAAGGTTTATTCGGATCAGTTCAAGCGCGACGCGGTCGCGATGTACGAGAACGATCCACAGGTGTCGGTGAACGCTGCGGCCGCTGATTTAGGGATCAACCGCTCCACGCTTCGCGTATGGGTTGATAAGTACGGAACTGGCACGAAACCCCAGCTTTCAGCGGGCTTACGTGCTGATCGTGCGAGGCAACTGACCGATGCTGAGAAGCTACGTCAGCTGCAACAGGAAAACGCCCGCCTGAAAGAAGAACCGCGATATTTTGCGTAAGGCAGCCAAATATTTCATGGAAGAGACGAACTGGTGATCCGCTTCCGGTTCGTTGATGACCACCGCACCGATTACTCGGTCAAGCGGATGTGCACCGTACTCGGGTTAAACCGCAGCTCCTACTACAAATGGAAAGCTAGCAGCGCCCAGCGGCACCGCAGACTGGTTGATGATGCCATACTCGGAGCCAAGGTCCAGGCCATCTTCGACGACAAGAAGCAGCTCTACGGCGCAAAACGCATTGCCGCCGAGCTGACTTTCAACGATGCGTACAGTAGCACCGGACCGGTCAACCATAAGCGCATCGCCCCGATTATGAGGAAGCTTCAGCTGCGCGGCTACACGAAAAAACGTAAGGTCACGACAACACAGCGTGAGCGTCATCGCTTTATATTCGCTGACCTGGTCAAGCGGAACTTCACTGCGCCAGCTGCCAATAGGATCCTCGTCGGCGATATTACCTATCTGCCGATCGCAGACGGGTCGAATATGTATCTGGCTTCTGTGATTGACTGCTACTCGCGGATGCTCGTCGGCTTCGCGATCGCAGACCACATGCGCACCGACCTCGTCGAAGAAGCGCTCGAGCATGCTCGCCGTACCCGTGGCAGTCTCTCCGGGGCGATCTTCCACTCAGATCATGGCAGCGTGTATACCTCATCGCAGTTTCAGGCTGTCTGCCGAAGACTCAACGTCACCCAGTCGATGGGAGCAGTTGGCAGCAGCGCTGATAATTCACTCGCGGAGTCGTTTAACGCGGCGTTGAAACGAGAAGTGCTCAAAGACCAGAAAGTCTTTTCCAATCAGCTAGTCTGCCGACGCGACGTCTTCGCATGGTGTGCGCGCTACAACACCACCCGAAGGCATTCCTGGTGCAAGTACCTCACACCCATTGAGTACGAATCTCACGCTTCCTAACAATGCGCTAGAGTAAAGCCAATAATTTCACCCCCACGGTGTCTACTTTCCGGGGGCCGGGCCCCATCCCGCCGGCGTATAGCGAGACGATCATGTCG
>NZ_KV823528.1:3116-5540 GCF_001815965.1 Corynebacterium sp. HMSC22B11
ACGGTCTTGGTGTACGACCCGTTGCGGTGATTGCTCTCCTGCGCGGCTTCCACCTGGGCTTTGGACTTGCGGTCGGAGTGGCTATAGCCCAAATGCGCATCCATCTCCGCCTGCAGACCAGCGTTGATTGATGCCTGCAGCAGGCCTTTGACCAGCTCGCTTGCATCATCAGCGGAGGTCGACAGCTCGCTGATCAGGCTAGCCAGCTCAGGATTTTCCATCAGCTTCTCGCTGATCTCGTTGACCCTCGCCGGGTCATGGCCTTTCTTCGGTGACACAGTAGTCATTATCGGTGAAACTCCCTCTCAATCAGAGCCTCACACACAAACTTCCTGACACCCTCAAGGCTGAGGCGCAGCTGCCACCGCTGCCAGCTGTCCCACAGTCGTCCGACTTCCAGCTCCCGCGGGTTCAGTTGCCGAACCTCGGGCACATCCGCCTGCCGAACGGCCAGCGAGTGCAGGGCGCCCTCCCAGCTGGCTCCAGCCTGCCGGGCGCGCCAGCGCCGGCGCTGAAGGGTCGCCCGAATAACGCGAAGCCGGCTCCGCGCATCGGCAACGGGGCGTCCATCAACGTGTACACCAAGTCCACCGGCCGCAACCGGCGGTACATCATGCACGTCCCGACTCACTACAACCCGGCCCGCCCCGCCCCGGTGATCTTCGGTTTCGACGGCTGGCGCGATAGCCCGGAGAACTTCCGCCGTTACTCCCGCCTGCACGAGACTGGTGCGGCGCGCGAAGCCATCCGCATTTACCCGGAGTCCATCAACCACGGCTGGGAGGGTGCGCCGTACGCTAGCGTCCGTGGCGGCGAGGACCTGCGCTTCGTCACCCAGATCATTGACGAGATTGACCGCACCTATAACGTCGACCGCCGCCGCATCTACGCGACCGGCCACTCCAACGGTGGCGGCATGACCGCTGTCGTCGCCTGCCACCTGCCGCACGTCTTCGCGGGGGTCGCATCCGTCGGCGGTGCGTACTACAATCCGGTGAACTCCGGCTGCAAGAACCTGCCGATCCCGATCCTCGTGATGCACGGCACCGGTGACACGATGATGCGCTACAACGGCGGCACCCGCCACGGCGGACGCCCGTACCTGAGCGTCCCACGCCTGATGAACAGCTACAAGGCCCGCAATAGCTGTGCACCGCAGCCAGCGATCCACAACATCCCGGGCGGCAAGCGCCACGTCTACCGTTGCGCCCGCGCTGAGACGCAGCTGATCACTAACCCCCAGAACCACACCTGGAACCGCGTGCCGGATGCCAGCCAGGAGGTCTGGAACTTCCTGAAGCGCCAGCGCCTCTAAAACCAGCGACTGAAAGCGAGTGGGAAGGCTCCCACCTAGGGTGGTGGGCATGACCATCCACCTCGACTTCCACCAAGCCGCCGAACACACCGCACCCCTCCTGCTGGGAGGGGTGCTTCGATTTGGGCAAGTGGCTGTACGCCTCACCGAGGTGGAGGCCTACGTGGGGCGCAAAGATCCCGCGTCGCACGCGTACAACGGCCCAACTCCCCGGTGCGAAACGATGTTCGGCCCACCGCAGCGGCTCTACGTCTACGCCAGCTACGGGATCCATCGCGCCGGGAACCTGGTGTGCCACCCCGAAGGCGAGGCGGGCGGAATCCTGCTGCGCGCCGGGGAGGTCATCGCGGGGAGGGAGCTGGTGCGGCAGCGGCGCGGGGAGAAGCATGCCGAGGAGAACCTGGCCCGCGGCCCCGGAAACCTCGGCCAGGCGTTGGGCTTCGATCTGCACCTCGACGGTGCACGGGTGATTCAGGTCGACGATGTGCTGGGCGTGGACAACCCCGAGGAGGGGGTGCTGTACCTGCAGCCGCCGGCGGAACGGGCAGAGTTCGTGGCCGGGCCGCGCATCGGGATTTCGAAGAACATTGACGCCCCGCTGCGCTTCTGGATCCCGGGTGACCGGACGGTCAGCTCACCGCGCGGGCGGCCGCGGCGCTAGTCCAGTCGGGGTTAATCCGTTGCGTTATTGGTGCGTCGCCGCGGTGCTCGGAGGGGGAGCGGGGAGAGCTTTGGGCAGCGGAAGGCTGACATAGAAAGAACCGCTACCTGCTTCGGTAGCAGGTGCGGTTCTTTAGTTCAGGGCCGGTGCCTCTGGGGCCGGTCCTTAGGCGTTAGGGGCGCCTGGGGCACCCGGTGCGCCCGGCGTGTTGCGGGTCAGCTTGATGACCCCACCCTCGGTGGTCGCGCCACCGGCCGGCTTGTCCGCAGCCGGCGCAGCGGGAGCCTCAGCGGCCTTTGGTGCCTCTTCGGCCGGGGCTTCCTCAGCGGCAGCCTCCTCGGCTGGAGCCTCGGCCTGCTCTTCGGCAGGGGCCTGCGGCGCTGCTGGCTGGGCCGGAGCGGCTGGCGCTGCGGCCTGTGGGGCAGCAGCCGGTGCGGCAGGAGCCGCT
>NZ_KV823529.1:0-9107 GCF_001815965.1 Corynebacterium sp. HMSC22B11
ATTAAACCAGTCCAACTTTCGGGGGCTAGTTCACAGAGACGGGGGCCTCACGCTTGAGCCCAGAGCTCTAGAACCGCACCTTAGAACAGGCCCGTCGCGTTCTCCGAGTAGGAGACGAGCAGGTTCTTGGTGTGCTGGTAGTGAGACAGCATCATCAGGTGGTTCTCGCGGCCAATACCGGACTCCTTGTAGCCACCGAACGCGGCGTGAGCTGGGTAATTGTGGTACTGGTTCACCCACACGCGACCAGCCTGGATGTCACGGCCGGCACGGTAGGCAATGTTGCCGCTACGGGCCCACACGCCGGCGCCCAGGCCGTAGTTCGTGTCGTTAGCGATACGGATGGCCTCGTCGTAGTCCTTGAAGGTCACCACGGACAGCACCGGGCCGAAGATCTCCTCCTGGAAGATCCGCATGTCATTGGTGCCCTTGAAGACGGTCGGCTCAATGTAGTAGCCGTTCTCCAGCCCCTCGATCTTGTTGACGTTACCGCCGGTGAGGGTTTCGGCACCTTCCTTCGGTCCGATCTCCAGGTAAGAGCTAATCTTGTCCATCTGCTCACGGGAGGCCTGCGCACCCATCTGGGTTTCGGTATCTAGCGGGTTGCCCTTCTTGATGGCGTTCACGCGCTTCACGCCGAGCTCCAGGAACTCGTCAGCGATGGACTCGTGGACCAGCGCGCGGGACGGGCAGGTGCAGACTTCTCCCTGGTTCAGGGCAAACATCGCGAAGCCCTCGAGAGCCTTATCGAAGAATGCGTCCTTCTTATCCATAATGTCTGGGAAGAACAGGGATGGGGACTTGCCACCCAGCTCCAGGGTGACGGGGATGATCCGCTCGGCTGCGACCTTGTTGATGATGCGGCCGACCTCGGTGGAGCCGGTGAAGGCGATCTTGGCGATGCGCTTGGAGCCGGACAGGGCAGCACCGGCTTCCGAGCCGAGTCCGTTGACGATATTCAGGACGCCATCAGGCAGCAGGTCGGCGATCTTTTCAACCAAGTACAGCAGGGAGGCTGGGGTCTGCTCCGCTGGCTTCAGGACGATGGCGTTACCCGCCGCCAGGGCTGGCGCAATCTTCCAGGCGGCCATGAGGATTGGGAAGTTCCATGGGATGATCTGCCCCACGACACCCAGTGGCTCGTTGAAGTGATAGGCGACGGTGTCGTCGTCGATCTGGGAGAGCCTTCCCTCCTGGGCGCGCAGGGCACCGGCGAAGTAGCGGAAATGGTCGGCAGCCAGGGGGATGTCCGCAGCGAGAGTTTCGCGGACAGCCTTACCGTTGTCCCAGGTGTCCGCGACGGCGATTTTCTCGAGGTTCTCCTCGATACGGTCGGCGATGCGGTGAAGGATCAGGGCACGCTCGGCTGGGGAGGTCTTGCCCCAGGCTGGCGCTGCCTTGTGCGCTGCGTCGAGCGCGAGATCGATGTCTGCAGCCTTGCCGCGGGCCACCTGACAGAACACCTCACCGGTGACGGGGGTGACGTTGTCCAGGTACTCGCCATCGACTGGTGGGATCCACTCGCCGCCGATGAAGTTGTCGTAGCGCTCACGGAAGTTGACGATCGCACCGTCGGTCCCTGGGTTCGCATAAATAGTCATGTACTGCCCTTTCTGGTTGAGCTCAGGTGAGCTTGTGACGCATATTACATTTGGCCAGAAAACTATGTCACTGTTTTCCTTAACCGATTACCCCCGCGCCCACCCCCTCCCCCCTAAGTTCTCCGCCCCCTCCTTTAAGCCCTCAATGCAGCACCGGCACATTGTCGCTCGAGAGGTGTTCCATAAGAGCCCGGCGCCGCTACGGCTAGCGTCGAAGCGGCGCCGGGCCATAGACAGCAAAGACCCGGCACCCTGATGGGTGCCGGGTCTTATGACGCGGTTTTTACTGCGGATCCGCGATGACAACCATCGCGTGGCGGAGCACTCGCTCCCCCATGCGATAGCCCTTGCGGAGCACGGTGCCCACAGCCTTCTCGTCGCCAGAGGACATGTCTTGCACGGCCTCGTGAAGCTCCGGGTCGAAGGCATCGCCCTCGGCGCCGAAGACCTCCACCTTGGCCCCGCGCAGAACCGTGTTCAGCTTGTCGGACATTGCCTTGAGCGGTCCGGTCAGGTCGCCGTGTTCGGCGGCCAGATCCAGGTCGTCCAGGATCGGCAGGAGGTCCGTGGCCAGGCTGGCCTTGGCTGCCTCCACTGCTGCCACCCGGTCGCGCTCAGCGCGGCGACGGTAGTTGGCGTACTCGGCGGTGACCCGCTTCAGGTCCTCGGTGCGCTCTGCCAACTCGGCCTCAGCCGGGCTAGCCGCCGCCTCCGGGTCCACCGAAGGGTCAACCGTGTCGTCGCCGTCGGCCAGGTCGGCCGCAGCGTCGTCGGCTGCTGCCTCGGCGGCGTCGCGCTGGGCGTCCTCCTGGGCCTTCGCGGCCGCTTCGGGGGACTCGCCCGGCGCCTCGCCGGCATTGTCGACGGCCGCATCCGCCTCTGGGTCAGTGACCGCCGGATCACCTGGGTTATCCGGCATCTCGCCGGAGGTGTGTGCGTTCGTCATTACTTCTTCTCATCCTCGCTGTCGTCCTCGTCGACAACCTCAGCGTCGACGACGTTCGGATCCTCGGAGCCTGCGTCCTCAGCGTCGCCTGCCTCGCCGGCCTGGGCTGCCTCGGACTCGTAGATGGCCTTACCCATCTCCTGGGACTCCGCGGAGAGCTTCTCCATGGCGTCCTTGATGGCCTCGATGTCATCACCCTTCAGGGCCTCGTCGACAGCCTTGGCTGCCTCCTCGACCTTGTTCTGGATGTCCTCGGAGACCTTGTCCTTGTTGTCCTCGACGAACTTGCGGGTCTGGTAGACGGTGGACTCTGCGGAGTTGCGGACCTCCTGCTCCTCGCGGCGCTTCTTGTCCTCTTCAGCGTGAGCCTCGGCGTCCTTGATCATCTGGTCGATCTCGTCCTGGGAGAGGCCGGAGCCATCCTGGATCTTGATCGTGTTCTCCTTGCCGGTGCCCTTGTCCTTCGCGGTGACGTGCACGATGCCGTTGGCGTCGATGTCGAAGGTCACCTCGATCTGCGGGACACCGCGCGGTGCCGGAGCGATGCCGCCGAGCTCGAAGGAGCCGAGCAGCTTGTTGTGCTGCGCCATCTCGCGCTCGCCCTGGAAGACCTGGATCTGCACGGAAGGCTGGTTGTCCTCAGCCGTGGTGAAGGTCTCGGAACGCTTCGTCGGGATGGTGGTGTTGCGCTCGATGAGCTTGGTCATCACGCCACCCTTGGTCTCGATGCCGAGGGACAGCGGGGTGACGTCGAGCAGGAGGACGTCCTTAACCTCGCCGCGCAGAACACCGGCCTGCAGGGCCGCGCCGACAGCGACGACCTCGTCCGGGTTCACGCCCTTGTTCGGCTCCTTGCCGCCGGTCAGCTCCTTTACCAGGTCGGTCACGGCTGGCATGCGGGTGGAGCCACCGACCAGGACGACGTGCTCGATCTCGTTGATATCGACGTCGGCGTCCTTGAGGACGGCCTGGAAAGGCTTCTTGGTGCGGTCCAGCAGGTCCTGGGTGATGCGCTGGAACTCGGTGCGGCTCAGCGTCTCGTCCAGGAACAGCGGGTTCTTGTCGCCGTCGACGGTGATGTACGGCAGGTTGATGCTTGCCTGCTGGGAGCTGGAGAGCTCGATCTTCGCCTTCTCAGCGGCCTCGCGGAGGCGCTGCAGGGCCATCTTGTCCTTGGTCAGGTCGATGCCGTTGGCGTTCTTGAACTTCTCGACCAACCAGTCGACGATCGCCTGGTCCCAGTCGTCACCGCCGAGCTTGTTGTCACCGGAGGTTGCACGGACCTCGACGACACCGTCGCCGATCTCCAGGAGGGAGACGTCGAAGGTACCGCCACCGAGGTCGAAGACCAGGATGGTCTGTTCCTTGTCGCCCTTCTCCAGGCCGTATGCCAGTGCTGCGGCGGTCGGCTCGTTGACGATGCGCAGGACGTTCAGGCCTGCGATCTGGCCGGCGTCCTTGGTTGCCTGGCGCTGGGAGTCGTTGAAGTAAGCCGGCACGGTGATGACCGCGTCGGTGACATCCTCGCCCAGGTAGGACTCGGCGTCGCGCTTCAGCTTCATCAGCGTGCGTGCGGAGATCTCCTGTGCGGTGTACTTCTTGTCGTCGATTTCGACGTTCCAGCTGTCGTTGCCGATGTGGCGCTTGACAGAGCTGATGGTGCGGTCAACGTTGGTGACCGCCTGGTTCTTTGCGGACTGACCGACCAGAACCTCGCCGTTCTTAGCGAAGGCTACGACGGAAGGCGTGGTGCGTGCGCCCTCGGAGTTGGCGATAACGGTTGCCTCGCCGCCCTCGAGCACCGACACCACAGAGTTCGTGGTTCCCAGGTCAATACCTACTGCGCGTCCCATTGTCTTTTCTCCTTTTTGTTGTGGGTTTTATGTGCTGGCCCTTGCGAACCTCTCACTAAGCCTTAGCGCCCTAGACTCAAGTTTTATTCCCAGCGTTCGGAAAATCTTTTAGCCTTCTCCGAAAGCCAGCGATTTTCAGTTGTTTTGAGCCCTTCGGCAGCCTCGGAGTCCCTGCATGAGTGCCAGCGCCTCAACTTCTGTAACCAAGTATCCAGAGATTTCATTCCCGGTCAAGCCAAATTGAGTGCAATGCGCTCAGCTTCCACGATTTCCGCAGCGCAGACTAGGCTAAACAGCCATGAGCCTGTCGATGCACATCGCCGCACTCTTTCCGGACCCGCGCGTTCAGCGCGCCAAGAAGCAAACCGGCATCGCCCGGAAGACTGCCATCGTGCCGGATCCACCCCACGAGGTGCGCCAGCACTATGCCGTCTTCGAGCACTGGCACTCAGGCTTTCCCATTTACTCCATCACCCAGATGGTCTTCGGAGACTCTCAATCCGCCGAGGCGCAGGAGTATGACCCGAACGCGCCAGCCCTCGACGAACTCACGCCCCAACAGACCGCTAAGCGCGCGGTCCTTTACATTCCGGGCGGCGACTTCTCCGACTACATGCCCACCGCCGCCTGGCGCTTCGTCACCGACCTGGTGGACGCAGGCCTGCGCGTCGACATCCCCCTCTCCGGCCGACTGCCGGACTACACCGCCCGGGAAGCCGTGCCGTTGGTGCGCCGGGCCTACCAGGATCTCCTGAAGGAGCACGGGGCGGAGAACATCACGGTCATCGCCGATGGCTCCGGAGCAGCGCTCGCCCTCGGCAGCCTGCTGGCATTCCTACCGGACGCCAGCCCCGCCAACGTCATCCTCGTCGACCCCTGGTACGACCTCGTCGCGAGCGGCTGGCAGCAGGAACACACGGGAAGGGTGGCGTCCTACTTAAAGGAGGTCTCCCACCGCTGGGCCGGCGGTCAGCTGAATAACGCGAAGGTCAACCCCGGCGTCATGGAACGCCAGGAGTGGCGCCAGTGGGCGGGTTCCACCTTCCACGTCTTCGTCGGTGGGCACAGCCAGCCGATGCGGGATGCGCGGCGACTCGAGAAGGACCTGAAGAACGCGGACGTGGCGGTGGAGGTCACACGCGTCGAAGGAACCGTCTACATGTACCACCTACACCGGACCAGCGAGGGGCGCCGCGACCGCCGTCAAATGACCCGCATCGCGCAGGGGCAGGGGGACTAAAGCGCGACCCCGATGGCGCTGTGTTCCGCATCACTAGTGGTAGAGCGCCGATTCGTGAGCCAGCACACAATTTAAGCAACATTTCTATTGCTTATTTCGCCCCCGGGGCGAGGCCGAAAAAGTGTATATACCTGCGGTTAAGCTGCTAACGTACCCATGAAGTAACGGAATTATAGGTATCCAGCTCATCCGAGACTGGCTTATAAAGGAGTACTCCATGTACCTGCTTGCAGCAGGGCAGGCGACAAGCACTGACATTCCGTGGAATGTCACGGTCCCCCTGGGGATCATTGGCGCGCTGCTCTCCATCCCAGCCTGGATTTTCTTCATCCGCGGTGCCCTGCAGATCTTCAAGACGATCCGCCTGGGCCAGCCGGCGCTGAAGCGCACGGATAACCCCGGCGCCCGCCTTGGCAACCTGATCAAGGAAATCCTGGGCCACACGAAGATGGCCAAGAAGCCTGGGGTCGCGATCGCCCACTGGTTCGTCATGGTGGGCTTCCTCCTGGGCTCCCTGGTCTGGTTCGAGGCCTATATTCAGACCTTCAACCCGGAGGGCGGCTGGCCGATCATCGGCGACTGGGCCGTCTACCACTTGGTTGACGAGATCCTGGGTATCGGCACCACCCTTGGCATCATCGCCCTGATCATCATCCGCCAGAACATCGGCGATAAGGAGCGCAAGGCCCGCTTCTACGGCTCCAATGCCAAGGCCGCATACTTCGTCGAGATCGTGGTCCTGCTTGAGGGCCTGGGCATGATGTTCGTGAAGGCCGGCAAGATCGCTACCTTCGCCAGCTACGAGGGTGGTCACGCCGCCACCGACTTCCTGACGATGCAGATCGCGAAGATTCTGCCCGAGTCCCCACTGATGGTCTCCGTCTTCGCTCTGGTCAAGCTGCTCTCCGGCATGGTCTGGCTGTTCATCGTTGGCCAGAACATCACCTGGGGTGTCGCATGGCACCGCTTCATGGCGTTCTTCAACATCTTCCTGAAGCGCAACTCCGACGGCCGTAACGCGCTCGGCGCGGCGAAGCCGATGACCTCCCAGGGTCGCATCCTGACCATGGAAAACGCCGATCCGGACACGGATAACATCGGCGCCGGCTCCATCGAGGACTTCACCTGGAAGGGCTGGATGGACTTCACCTCCTGTACCGAGTGTGGCCGCTGCCAGGAGCAGTGCCCGGCCTGGAACACGGAGAAGCCGCTGAGCCCGAAGAAGCTCATCATGGACCTGCGCGACCACGCGGTCGCTTCTGCCCCGTACCTGCTGGAGAAGGCTTCCGCCCCTGCCGGTGGCGGCCTGTTCACCGGGGACGCCACCGAGGTGGACCCGGCAGCCGAGGCGCACTCCGACATGCCACTGCTGCAGCTGGTCGCCGAGGGCGAGATGGGTGTTATCGACCCGGACGTCCTGTGGTCCTGCACCAACTGTGGTGCCTGTGTCGAGCAGTGCCCGGTGGACATCGAGCACATCGACCACATCGTCGACATGCGCCGCTACAAGGTGCTGGCCGAGTCCGAGTTCCCGACCGAGCTGGGTGGCCTGTTCAAGAACATGGAGACCAAGGGCAACCCTTGGGGCCAGAACAACAGCCAGCGCTCCGACTGGATCCAGAAGGCGAAGGCCGACGGCATCGAGGTGCCGGTCTTCGGCGAGGACATCGAGAACTTCGACGACACCGAGTACCTGTTCTGGGTCGGTTGCGCCGGTGTCTACGACGACAACGCCACCAAGACGACCCGCGCGGTCGCGGAGCTGCTGTACACCGCTGGTGTGAAGTTCGCCGTTCTGGGTGAGAACGAGGGCTGCACGGGTGACTCCGCCCGCCGCGCCGGTAACGAGTTCCTCTTCCAGATGCTGGCTGAGCAGAACATCGAGACCTTGGACAACGCCTTCGAGGGCGTGCCGCCGAAGCAGCGCAAGATCGTTGTTACCTGTGCTCACTGCTTCAACTCCCTGCGCAACGAGTACCCGGAGATGGGCGGTAACTACGAGGTCATCCACCACACCCAGCTGCTGAACAAGCTGGTTCAGAAGGGCTACCTGGAGCCGGTGAACACGCCGAACTCCAGCCGTACCGTGACCTACCACGACCCGTGCTTCCTGGGCCGTCACAACAAGGTCTTCGACGCCCCGCGTGAGCTGATCGGCGCCTCTGGTGCTGAGCTCACCGAGATGCCGCGCAACCGCAACACCGGCTTCTGCTGTGGTGCTGGTGGTGCCCGCATGTGGATGGAGGAGGACCTCGGTTCCCGCATCAACCTGAACCGCACGGACGAGGCGCTGGCCACCGGCGCGGACGCCATCGCAATTGGTTGCCCGTTCTGTAAGACGATGATCAACGACGGCGTGAACAACCGTCAGGCAGACATCGAGGACAAGAGCGAGCGCACCCAGGTTCTGGACATCGCCCAGATGTTCCGCGAGTCCATCCTGGTCGACGGCGAGCTGCCGGCACCGCGCTCCCCTGAGTTCCTGGCCGCCCCTGAGCGTGGCTGGGTCGACGAGGAGAAGCTGGCCCGCGAGGAGGCCGAGCGCAAGGCCGCTGAGGAAGAGAAGCGCCGCGCTGAAGAGGAGAAGAAGCGCAAGGCGGAGGCCAAGGCTGCTGAGGATAAGAAGAAGCAGGCCGCCGCTGCCGCTGGTGGTGCTGCGGCTGCTGGCGCCGCGGGTGCCGCTGCCGCCGCCCCGGGTGCGCCTGGTGGCGCTCCGGCTGCTCCTTCTGCCCCGGCCGCACCAGGTGCCCCAGCAGCTCCTGCTGCGGGTGCCCCGGCTGCCCCAGCTGCTCCTTCCGCCCCGGCGGCCCCGGGCGCTCCGGCCGCACCGTCGGCCCCGGGTGCTCCAGCGGCACCGTCTGCAGGCGCTCCAGCAGCTCCGGGTGCCCCAGCAGCACCGAAGGCTCCGGGTGCTCCGGCAGCTCCAGGTGCCCCAGCGGCTCCGGGCGCTTCCACCCCAGCCGCACCGAAGGCTCCAGCGGCACCGAAGGCTCCAGCGGCACCAGGTGCTCCAGGCGCCCCGGCTGCACCGGGGGCTCCGGGTGCACCGGCCGCCCCGGGCGCATCCGCACCAGCGGCTCCTGCCACCGAGGGTGACGCTGCAGCTGAGAAGCCAGCAGCACCGGCTGCGGAAAAGACCGAGTCCGGCGCCATCAAGCTGGGCAGCACCACTCCGGGCGCGCCAGGCGCTCCAGGTGCACCGGCTGCACCGGCCGCAGCACCAGCGGCAACTGCCCCTGCAGCAGCTCCAGCGGCTGAACCAGCTGAGGCTCCGGCCGCACCGGCAGCCGAGCAGAGCGAGCAGGCAGAGGCGCCAGCTGAGCCTGCAGCCCCGGCAGCTGAGGCACCGCAGGCCGCTGCACCGGCATCGGGCGCAACCGAGGAGGGTGGCGTGATCAAGCTCGCCGCCTCCACCCCGGGCGCTCCGGGTGCACCGGGCGCGCCAGCGGCTCCTGCCGCACCGGCTG